>CAYUGD010000011.1:0-9065 GCA_964444275.1 Candidatus Woesearchaeota archaeon | reverse complement strand
TCTGGCTCATGCCCTTTGACATATCCATGTCTGTCATTCCGCTTTTCATCATTTCGTTGAGCATCTTGTATTGTTTCAGCAGACTTCTGACATCGCTTGTGTGGGCTCCTGCACCTTTTGCAATGCGGGAAATTCTTGAAGTCTGCTTTTCGAGAATCTCTGGATTTTCTTTTTCTTCTGGCGTCATTGATTTAATTATGTGCTCCCATTTGGCGATTTTCGCTTCCTGATTTTCTAAAACGTTTTCCGGAATCTTGTCTTTTACTTTCACGAAGCCAGGAATCATGCCCTTGATTTTTTCAAAGCCGCCGAGAGTGTTCAACGAGCGCGCCTGTTCAACAACATCTTCAAGAGATATTTTTCCTTCTTTCAGTTTTTTCTGGATTTTCTCTTGTTTTTTTTCATCTGTTACAGACCTTATCTTTTCAATCAGTGTTTGCAGGTCGCCCATGCCGAGGAGTCTTGACAAGAATGTTTTGGGATTGAAAGATTCTATGTCGTTTATTTTTTCGCCTGTTGTTATGAAATACACAGGGGCTTTTGTTTCTGCGCACGCTGTCAGGGCTCCGCCGCCTTTTGCTGTTGAGTCCATTCGCGTGATTATAACTCCGGAAATGTCCACAGCTTGTTTGAATTCCTGTGCCTGTTTTTTTGCTGCCTGGCCGATGTCAGCAGGCATAATCAGGATTGTTTCAGTCGGGTTGATTTTCTTGGCAAGGGCTTTTATTTCTTTTATCAGAGATTTATCCAAAGTGTGCCGCCCGGCTGTGTCAAAAATAACTACATCGTAATCTTTGAGTTTCCCGCTTTTCTTAATTTTTTTCCACAATTTCACAGGGTTTTTTTCTTCTGTGTCTATGAAGTAATGGATTTTGTGTTTTTCAGCGAGCTGTTTTAATTGTTCTGGTGCTGCCGGTCTGTGAGTGTCAAGTCCGACGAGTGCGACTTTCTTCCCGCGCTTTGAAAAATAATTCCCGAGCTTTGCCACGGTTGTCGTTTTTCCCGCGCCGTAAAGTCCAAGGAGCATTATTCTGTTTTTTTTTTTTGAATCAAGTTTAAGCTGTTTGTGCTCTCCGAGAATTTTTGTTAATTCATCGTGGAGCAGCTTAATTACGTGCTCTTTTTTTTCTATTCCTTTTATTCTTTCGTCCAGCGCTGCTCTTTTGATTTTGTCAGAAAGATTTTTCACAAGAACGATGTTCACGTCTGCTTCAATAAGCGCCCGCTGCAAATCTCTTACAATGGAATCCACCAGATTTTTGTCAAGAAAGATGGCGTTTGCTATCTTGTCTGTTGCCTTTCTGATTATCTCGCCGAGTTTTTCAAACATGAATTAGTGAGTAAAGAATAAGTTATTAAGTTTTTGGGTTACAATCCCAACTCTTTCACAAATTTCTTTTTGTCGAAGACTTCAATCTTGGTGTATTCCTGGCCTGTGCCGAGAAAGAGAATTGGCTTTTTTGTGACATAACCGACGCTGAGCGCTGTGCCGCCTTTTTCATCAACGTCTGCTTTTGTGAGAACAATTCCGTCGATTCCGATTGCCCAGTCAAAGCTTTTCGCCTGCTCCACAGCGTCGTTTCCTGTGATGCTCTCGCCGACAAAAATTTTCAAATCAGGCTTGCAGACTTTCGCAATTTTTTCAACTTCTTTTAACAGGTTTTTTGCTGTGTGCATTCTTCCGGCTGTGTCAATTAAAACGACATTTATGAAATTCTTTTTTGCGTGCTGTATTGCGTCAAAGCCGACTGCAGCAGGGTCTGCGCCGTATTTTTGTGATATGACTTTTATCCCGATTCTTTTTCCGTGCTTTTCCAACTGCTCAATTGAAGCTGCTCGGAAAGTGTCTGCAGCAGCAAGAACGCAGGAAAAACCTTTCTCTTTCAGGAACGAAGCAATCTTGGCAATGGTCGTTGTTTTTCCAGAACCGTTAATTCCTACAAAAAGAATCACAAACGGCTCTTTTGCCTGGTCAGCTGTCTTCTCCTTTATTTTCTCCTTTATGTCAAACGGCTCAATAAGTATCTCCTCAATTATTTTTTTAAGCGCGTCCTTTACTTCAGACTCGACCTCTTTTTTCAAAAGTTCTTTGCCACTCATCTCCTGCTTGAGCTCTTCGATAATTTTGTCAGCCACTTCAAACGCAACATTATTCTCGAGCAACAGCATCCGCAATTCTTCTCCATAAACCTCAAATTCTTTCTCAGAGATTTTTATTTTCTTCACCTTAGAAGTTATTTTCTTTAAGAAACCTTTTTCTTTCTGAACTTCCTGAATCTTTTCCAAGTCAGGTTGAAATTGTTTCATGCCCGCATTGAACTTCATAGGCGTTGAAATCTCTTTGGTTTCTTCTGCTTGTTTTTTTTCTTTCTCTTTGGAGATTTTTTTTGTCCAGCTTTTGAGTTTGTCTTTAAGTTTTGAGAACATGAATTAAGAAATAAATTAATAGTTATTAAGGTTATGGTTAGTTGCAATAATCTTTATATATTTTGATTAGGATTGGTTTTTATGCGTCTGGAGAAGATTGAATTTGATAAAAACTCTAGAATTTCTGTGATAAAGGCAATAAAGGATAATGTTAGGAAGAGGGTTTTATTGGAAGATTTCCATGAAGGGGCTTTAGTCGGAAAAATTGATTCAGCAGAAGAGTTTTATTACCTATTTTTAGGAAAAGACGCAAAACCTCTCGACCTTGGGTATCACGACCTTTTAGATTTGTACGTTATTCATAAGAATTAATCTCTTAGTTCTGAAAACTACTGGTGAACGAACATAAATTTTTATAAACTTCTGAGGGCTTTCTTTTTTATGAAAGGGATATTTGTTGTTCTTGATGGGATTGGGGATTTGCCCAACAGACAGCTTGACGGGAAAACGCCTTTGGAAGCTGCAGAAACGCCTAATCTTGATTTCTTGGCTGCGAGGGGGGAGATGGGTTATATGTATCCTGTGAAGCCGGGATTTATCCCAGAGTCAGACGAAGCGATTGTTTCTATTTTTGGGAATGATTTGATTGACAGCACAAGAGGGCAGCTTGAGGCGAGAGGCACAGACATGAAACTTACGCGGGGCGATTTGACCTTGAGAGTTAATTTTGCGACAATTGATTCTTTGAAAGAGGGGAATATAATTGACAGAAGAGCAGGTCGGACGCTGACGACAGCAGAGGCGAGAATTTTAGCAAAGGAGATTAACAAAATAAAACTCCCCTGCAAGTTTGTTTTCAAGCCGACAATTCAGCATCGTGCTGTTTTGGTTTTAAGAGGTGGGTTTTCAGATAATGTTTCTGATAACGATTCCACCTATTCAAAAGGACAAGCGAAAGAAGCAGACAAGATAGGCACGTTTAAGGCATTGGATGACGAGGAAAATACGCAATATACTGTGAACATTCTTAATGAGTTTGCTGAAAAAGTTTTTGAAGTTCTTGACCAGCATCCTTTGAACGAGGCCAGGCGGAAAAAGGGTTTGGCGCCTGCGAATTTTCTTCTTATGAGGGGGGCAGGAATTGAGCCGCCTAAATTAAAATTCTACAGGAAATGGCTCTCGGTTGCATACATGCCTCTTGAAACTGGTTTTTCAAGAGTTAGCGGGATGAAAGTTTTCTCGTTTGATTACCCTAACTTAAAAAATTTGGACTGCTACCGAAATCTTCGCGCTGGTTTAAAAAAAGCGTGCAAGTATTCAATCAAAGTTCTGAAAAAGAATTACAAGAAATCTGATTACGCTTATATTCATTTAAAGGAGACAGACCTGCCCGGGCACGACAACAAACCGCTTGAAAAGAAATCAATGATAGAATACATAGACAAAACTTTTTTCAGGTTTTTGAAGGATTTCGCGCCTCCGAGAAAAATAAAAGTTGTTGTGACGGCGGACCATTCCACGCCATGCAAACTTAAAGCACACTCTGCTGACCCTGTGCCTGTCTTGTTTTATAACGACAAGCCGCCGAGAAAAAGCAAGATTGTTTCTTTTTTCAAAACAGCGAATAAAAAAATCCCTCTTCGCTCCAAGAAAAAACCTAAGAGTTCTGAAGTTGAAAAAATAAGGTTCTGTGAAAAAAACGCGAGAAAAGGCAGTCTTGGCGGGATGAATGGGAGCGAGCTCTTTGGTAAGGTCGGGTTTTTGAGATAGTTTTGGATTATAGAAATTCTTAAATAGTTATGTAAGATTTTATTTTTATGGCAGAGGAATATGATATTGTTCACAAATGGACAAGAGAAAAATATAATAGTCGTGAAAATCTTTTACATCTTGCAGTTTTAGGAGACATTTATTATAAGAGCGCTTGTCGGATTGAACAACTTGAAGTTGATTTAGGATTAGACAGAAAAATTATTAATATTTTACTTTCTGATTTGAAAGAAACTAGTTTAATACAAGAAATCGTGAAAGATGATATAACTTTTTATATTTCAAAAAAATAAATAAGGAGGGATGGAAGTAATTGGTTCTTAAATTGGTTTTATTGTTTTTGAGAATAGCAATTATTAAAAATCTCTGATGATTTTATTTATGATGATAACATACAATGATTTATACGAAGCAGCGAGAAAAGAGAGATATTCTGATAATCTCCAGCCTCTGCCCAAGAATTTTATTGAAGAAGTTTCTGAATATCTCAAAGAGAAAAAGCAGCTGTCGCTGAAAGAAGACGACCTTTTTTCAGATATGATTACTAAGACAAAGAAACAGCTGGAGAACGCGATAACTCTTTTCAAGGAGATGGTAATCAGGCGGAAGAAGAAAATTCTCAATCTTGTTCTTATCGCGGCAGAGACAGGGATTTCAAAGCAGGATTTTGATAATATGCTTTCTTTTGAGCGGGCTCTTTTCGAGGACTTGATGAAAAGCATAGAGCGGTCTGACAGGAAACTTAATGAATTATTGGAAGGAAAAAGAGAGGAGTTCAAGAATGAGTTGATTATGTTTAAATCAAATGTGGGGGAAGTTCTGGATGCAGAAGGCAGAAAGATAGGTCCGTTTGAAAAAGGGCAGATTGCGAATATTCCGAAAGAAGTCGCGAAGATTCTTGTCGACGACGGAAAGGCGAGGGTTGTTGAGAAGTAAAGTTTATTAATAGGAAATTACTCTTTCAATTATGTCAATAAGCAGATTAATTCTTGGTGGACTTATGTCTGTTTTTGGATTGTGGTTTATAATTTTTGCGGGTTTTATGGACGGGCCTGGAGTTGATTTTATGAGCATATTTGTTGGCCTGATTTTTTTGGTTTTCGGAATTATATTTTTTCTTAACAAAAAGGAAGACGAAATTGAAGCCAGGATGGATGTTGCTCCTAAGAAAACTAAAAATTTAAATAAAAAGAAAAGCAAAAAATAAGATGAAAGAAATCATTGTCACAACTGCGAACGAAATTCCTGGGAAAAAGGTTGTTAAGGTTTTAGGAGTTGTTAGAGGGAATACTGTTCGTGCAAGAAATTTTGCAAGAGATATTGGCGCTGGTCTGAAGAATTTAGTCGGCGGGGAAATTGGAACTTATACTGAGATGACGACCCATTCTCGCGACGAGGCTTTCAACAGGATGGTCAACGAAGCTGTCAAACTCAAAGCAGACGCAATTATTGGAATGAAATTTATGACATCGATGGTAATGCAGGGCGCAAGTGAAATGTTGGCTTATGGAACTGCTGTTAAGTTGAAATAATTTTAAATGATTTTAATCTGGTAAGAATTCTGGATAAGGATCCCAATTAAAAGTTTTATTTCCTGTTGAGAGTTCATAAGATTCTTTCTTTACTAATTTTGATTTTGATACAATTGAAAAAATATCCATTTTAGTTTCTTTATTAAAATTTTTAATTTCTAAATTTATCGAATTAAAATCAAGGGGATAAATGAGATATAGTTCTCCAGTATTTTTATATTTTAGCTGACTTTTTATTTTGTTAGACAATCTTTTTGTTGCCTTATCATTATTGAAATCTCTAAATTTTAAAAGAATAAAAATTTTTATTAAATTTTCTTCAAATTCATTCGCGCCCATTTTCAAAAAGCCTGTGGAGGGATTTGAACCCCCGACCTACTGCTGTCATGAATCAGAGATTCCTGAACAAACAACTCCAGGAAACCTGTAGTTTACAAGGCAGCCGCTCTACCACTGAGCTACACAGGCGTATTTTAGAAAGAATAAGTTAATTTAAAAGAGTTTTGTCGCTATTTCTTTTCTGCTTTTTCCTTAATTTTTTCAATTTTTAACGAGCGGATTTCGCACAAAGACAGAGGATAAATTTTTTTGAGTTTTAAGCTAAGAGGCTTTTGAATCTGGTTTTTCATAACTTCATCGAGCAAAACCTCTGCGGGTTTTCCTTTGACATAATCTTTTAATTCTTCTCTGGCCTTATCTCTCAGGGCTTTCCTCACAGCGCGTGAAACTTTTTTCCTTGTTATGAGAAACGGCTTTATCCTTAGCACAGCGTCTTTGCATTCAGCTGAAAAAGAATCCTCGACATAGTTTGTCCCTTTTCTCATCATTCTCCGGATGAAGGAAGGCATTATTTTTATCTCTCTGGGTTTTGCAACCGCTTTTTCTCCTTCGACATCTACTTCTAATTTCAAAAGCATATTTTTGCCTCTGAGAAATCTTGTCGCGTCGTAAACAATTCTCCTTCCATCCAAATCTTTAATACTATAGCCGTACAACTGAGTTTCTTTTTTTATTATTGGAATGTCGATGTCAAAAAACTTTTTTCTTTTTTTTGCCTGTGCCATTTTAATATAATCTAGCTCCTAAGGGAGCATCTTTATCTGGTTTAATTAATATACACTTATTATTTTCATCTGGAATTCCTAGAGTTAAAACTTCTGACATAAAAGGTCCGATTTGTCTTGGAGGAAAATTAATAATACATAAAACTTTTTTATTTTTTAATTTTTCTTTTGAATAATTATCTACCAATTGAGCACAGGATTTTTTAATTCCAATTTCTTTTCCAAAATCAATCCTTAATTTATAAGAGGGATTTTTAGCTTCTGGGAAATCTTCTACTTCAATTATCTTCCCAACCCTTATGTCTAATTTTTGAAAATCACTGAATTCTGCCATCTTATTTATTATTTGTGTAAGTTTGTTTATCTATTTCTGAGTCTTCTTTCATTTTTTTCTCTAGAGCATTCTCTAAATTTACTCCACACCGATTTGCTATTGCCAATAACGTAAACTCAACATCAGCTAATTCTTTTTCTACTTCTCTTCCATCTCCGGAATACTTAGATTTTTTCTCTCCATGTTTAATATTAATTGCTCTGGCTAATTCACCCATTTCTTCTGTTATTCTTGCTAACATTGATAATGGTTGCCAATACCCTCCTAGTTTTTGTATTCTCTTATCTACTTTTTCTTGTGCTTCTTTTATTTCCATTTTACTCCTGCATTACCCTGCCTGCTCTTTTGTTTCTTTTTGATTTTCTGTAGTGTGATTTGCCACATTCGCTGCACGTATACATTATGTTTGTTTTTTTCGTTGTTTTTGTTTTGCGCTTGAATTTTGAGACCGGCGGTTTTGAGCCCCATTTTCCCTTGTTCCCTATGCCCCTTCCAAGACCTCTTCTCTTCGCTCTTGTGATGCTCCCTCTTGTGATTGTTCCTCTTTTGAACCCTGTTCCGACTACTTTTATCTTTTGTTTTGTTTTTTTCCTGCAATAAGGGCAAAATCTGTTTGTTGTTTTTGGAAGCTTCATTCTGAAAAAAGATAAAGTGAGTTTTTAAAGCTTGTTGATAATTATTTTTTTGCTCTTCTCTTCTCTAATTTTTTGTCCCATTCAAGGAATTTTTTAATCCATCCTTTAGTGTGCCCTTTTTCTTGAGCATTAATTATTCTGACAATTAAGACGATTAAGAATATCAAAATAATCAGAGAAACCAATAAAATTATCTTATCATATGATCTGGGTATAGCCTTTAAAGACCAAGGAATAACATAAGCAATAATAAGGAAGATTACAATTATCTGTAATAAAAATTTTCCTATTTCTTTTATATTCTCTTTTCTCCCTCTTTTTTCACTCATTTTTCCAAAATGGTCCCGGCAGGAATCGAACCTGCGACCTTTTCCACGTCAAGGAAACGTCATAACCACTAGACCACGGGACCTGTTTAAAAATTCACTCTAAAATATTTAAATATATGTTTTTATCAATAAATTTATATATCTGGATTTCATTTTTTCACTATGGAGTTTAAGAGAGGTAAGTCTGCTGGTTCAAGCAGAGATTTTGATAAATTCTTTCAGGAATTTTTGTTAAAAAAGAAGGCGCAGGTGACTATTTTTATAATAATTGCAATACTCTTGGTCGCAGCGGTCTTACTTTACTTTTTTTTGAAACCTTCTGGCGTTGAAGTGGAGGTTCCTGCGTATGCTGAGCCGGTTTACACGAGTTTTTTGTCGTGCGTTGAAGACGCCACGCTGACAGGTGCGAAAGTTTTGGAAAGCCAGGCAGGATACATTTATTTACCTGAGTTCGAGCCGGGCTCCCAATACATGCCTTTTTCCTCACAATTGAATTTTCTTGGGAATCCTGCCCCCTACTGGTTTTATGTTTCCGGCAACAACATTGCGAGAGAGCAGGTGCCGACAAAAAAAACAATGGAATCTCAGCTCGGCAGTTTTATTGAAAACAAAATAGAAAATTGCAATTATGATAATTATTATGAACAGGGCTTTGAGATTTCGTGGGAAGAACCGGCTTCGAAGGTTACAATCGGGGACGACAGAATTGAGGTTGAGCTGAACACAGATTTGAACATTGTTTCGGGAAATGAGAGTGTTATTGTGCAGAGTCACAAGGTTGCGGTTGATTCCCGGCTTGGCTCTTTGTATGATTCTGCGGTGGAAGTCTTTGACGAGGAGCAGGAAGAATTGTTTTTGGAAGAGTATGCTATGGATGTTTTGTGGAATTATGCTCCTGTTGACGGCGCAGAGATTAACTGCAGTCCTCAGATATGGGACGCGAATGAAGTCTTTGATGAGTTGCAGGAAGCTATTGAGGCCAACACGCAGGCACTTACAAACAATCGCCAGACAGCGACAGACGAGTATTTTTT
>CAYUGD010000010.1:0-11074 GCA_964444275.1 Candidatus Woesearchaeota archaeon | reverse complement strand
TTACGATCCAGTGCATAAAAAAGCATTAGCAGAAACATATAAAATTTTTAATAAAAAAATTCAAAAAATTTCCAAAGAGAAGTTCAGAAAACTATTTGATTTATCTAGAAAGGAAATTCATCAGGAGCTCTCAGGAACAGCATCATCGCATAATAGAGTTTTGTATTTTCAGAGATTGATTGAAAAAACACATAATACTGTTGATCCTAAAATTATACTGCAATTATATAATTCTTATTGGAATATTTTTTTGAAAAATATGAAATTGAAAAAAGGAGTTTTAGAAACTTTGAAAAAATTGAGAGAGCAAGATTTGAAAATTGTTTTGGTTTCTGATTTAACAACCGAGATTCAGTTGAGAAAAATACAAAAATTAAGAATAACAAAGTATGTAGATTATCTTGTAACATCTGAGGAAGCAGGTTCTGAGAAGCCTCATTTGATAATGTTTTTGCTTGCTTTGAAAAAATTGAATTTGCTTTCGCAGGAAGTTTTGTTTGTGGGGGATAGCAAGAATAGAGACATCTCTGGAGCAAATGCTGCAGAGATAGATACAGTTTGGATTACTAAGAAAAGAGGTAGATTAAAGAGAGATAAAGAAGATTACTCTCTCCCAGATTATTATATAAAAAATATTCCAGAAATATTAAATATACTTAAAGAATCGAATAAATAAAAATGAAAAAAGAGGAACTAAAATTTATACAATTAGGTTATAAGCCGAAAAATGATTTGGTTTGTTTGTTTAAGATAGTTCCGAACCGCATTTCAATGGAAAAAGCAGCGAACACAGTTGCGCTTGAATCCAGCGTCGGGACGTGGACAAAAGTTCCCGGGAAGGATTATGTTAAGAAATTGAAAGCAAAAGTTTTTTCAATTAAAGGAGACCTTGTGAAAATTGCTTATCCCTTGGAATTGTTTGAGAGAGATAATGTTCCGAATATTCTGTCTTCTATCGCAGGAAATGTTTTTGGCATGAAAGCTGTCAAATCCATACGGCTGCAGGATGTGAGTTTTCCAAAAAACATTTTGAAAGGTTTCGCAGGTCCGAGGTATGGAATTCCCGGAATAAGAAAAATGATGAAGGTAAAATCACGCCCGCTCGTCGGGACAATAATAAAACCAAAAATAGGATTGAAAACTCAGCATCACGCAGAAAGTGCTTACCAATCCTGGCTCGGCGGCTGCGATATTGTTAAAGATGACGAAAATCTCGCGTCGCAGAAATTCAATCTTTTTGAAAAACGGCTTGTGAAAACTCTGGAAATGGCGGACAGAGCAGAGGAAGAAACCGGAGAAAAGAAAGCTTATCTTGTGAATGTCACTGCTGAGACAAAAGAGATGTTGAAGAGGGCGCAGCTCGCGGAGAGAATGGGAAGCAAATATGTTATGATAGATATAATCACTGCTGGCTGGGCTGCTTTGCAAACCTTAAGAGAAGCAAACTTCAAGATGGCACTCCACGCACACAGAGCTATGCACGCTGCTTTTGACAGAAATCCGGACCACGGAATCAGCATGATGGTTCTGGCTGACTTCGCAAGATTAATCGGAGTTGACCAGATTCACATTGGGACAGGAATCGGAAAGTTAGAAGGAAAAATAAAAGATATTGAAGAATTGTCCGAAGAAATTGAAGGAAAAAACGTTAAAGCGACAAAAAAAAGGTTGGCGCAAAAGTGGGGGAAAATCAAACCTGTTTTGTCTGTCTCGTCCGGCGGGCTGCATCCGGGGCATGTTCCTTTTCTGATTAAACATTTAGGAAAAGATTTGGTTATCCAGGCAGGCGGCGGAATCCACGGGCACCCTTCAGGAACGCTCTCAGGTGCAAAAGCGATGAGACAAGCTGTCAACGCAGCATTGAAAAAGATTCCTTTGAAAAAATACGCAAGAACGCATGTTGAATTAAAAGAAGCGTTGAAGACTTGGAAATGAAAAGAAGAATGAGATATCGTAAGGCTGTTTTTGTCGTGGCTTACGCAAGGACGAAAAAGGGAATTGAATATCTTTTGTTAAAGAGAAAATTGCATTGGAAAGGTTGGGAGTTCCCTAAAGGCGCGATAAATTTTCTTGAGACAAAAAAAAGAGCAGTGAAACGCGAGCTTAAAGAAGAGACAGGGCTCAGACCGATTAAGATAAAAAAATTTGATTATTCTGGGGGATATCCTTACGATAAAATTTATCCTGACAGACCAGGAATAATAGGTCAGACATTTATGTTGTTTTCTGCCGAAGTAAAAAAGCCCGCAAAAGGAAAAGTCAAAATCGATAGGCTTGAGCACTCGGGCTACAACTGGGTTCCTTTTTCCAGAGCAGTAAAAATGCTCAAGTGGCCGAATCAGAAAAAATCGCTGAAGATAGTTAATGAATGGTTAGAAAGGGAACCTCATTAAACTTGAGAGAGGGCCGCCGTATCTGAAAATTTCTACCAAAGAATCTGTAAAGATTATTAAAATCATGAACAACAAGAGAGCTCCGAGACTGACATAAAATTCTCTCTGAAGGATCATGCCTGCGATATTTCTCTTTTTCGCTTTGTCGTAGCAGAGAGCGTCGAAAGGCACGTGCATTGTTGCCTGGCTTGCTCCGTAAAAAATGTCTGTAATAATTACCTGAACAGGAGTCACTATGAGAGATTTTACCACCCAAATAATAGCGTTCGTGCCTGCGCCAACTTTCAGAATATTTTTCTTGCTCCGTTTGTCTGAAAGTTTGCCTGCGATAAATGTAAAAATAACCCCTGAGAAAAGAGCAAGTGATGAGACAATTCCTAAAGAGATATATTTTTCTTCAAGAATAAAAAGGAAGATGAACAAAGGCCAGACAACATATCCAAGCCGCATTTCTGCCCCGTAACCTATAAAGCCCAAAATATCTTTTAATCTCTGTCCCCGGAAAAATTCTTTCAGAGAAAAATGGAACGGCTGATGGATTTCCTTCGTGAGGAAGAGCGGAATAATTGAACCAACAAGAAAAACAATCACCACAGCAAAAAGAATGTGAAATCCAAAGAATGCCAGAATCAGGCTCCCAGCAAAGGGACCAATCGCCGCAACAAGAGTAGCAAAAATTTTTGAGAATCCAACTTCCATTCCTCTTTGTTTTTTATCGCTGGACCTCGCAAAATCTATGTGATAAGGAACCCAAAAAAAAGCCGCGTGAATCCCATAGGTCAAGGATAAAAGCACCATGGGCCATTCAAAAGATTCTAGAGTATAAAGAAGCCCGAAGAGAGCTATCAAAAAAGGAATGCTTATCAGCATACAATGTTTTAGTCCAATCCTGGAAAAGACCTTTGCAGAAACCAGAGAAAAAACCGCTGTTATTAGCCCAAGGATTCCGTAAAAAAAGAAAATCGTTGAAAAAGAATACCCTAACTGATAAAGGTAAACCGGAATAAAAACCCCTGTCAGCGCGAAGGCAAAAGCTCTCAATGCAACGCTTGCGTATAATTCGTTAAGCTCTCTATTTTTCAAAAAATGGAAAAAATGGCGGTGCGGGTTCATCTAATAAAAAATAAAAATTCATTAATAAAAGTTTCGAAGTAAATTATAAAAATGAATTTTCCTTAAGAAGAGTATGGGATTCAGGAAAATAACACTGGAATCTGGAACGAAAATTTTGCTTGGAAAAGATGCTAGGAGCAATGATGAGCTTGTGGAAAAGTTCAAAGGAAAGAAAAATGTTATTCTGCACACTAAAGCGCCCGGGAGCCCTTTTTGCGTTATTGATAAATTAAATCCGACTAAAGAAGAAATTCATCTAAGCGGGACCTGGTGTGCTCGTTTCAGTCAGGATTGGAGAGATAATAAAAAAGACGTCGAGATGGATGTATTTACAGGAAAAGATGTCAGTAAAGAAAGAGATATGAAAACTGGGACATGGAAAGTCAAAAAATCAAAAACAATAAAGATAAAAAAAGAAGACATTATCAAATTAAAATAAAATGACGCAAGGCCAGGTCCAACTCGGGAAAAAAGGAATAACAGAAAATTTTATTGAAACTCTGAGAGACCATTTCAAAAAAAATGACGATGTCAAGGTTTCTGTTCTGAAAAGCGCAGGACATAAAAAAGAAAATATAAAAAAATATTCTGAAAAAATTCTTGACAACCTCGGAAAAAATTACACAGCAAAGATTATTGGTTTTTCAATTTTTCTGAAGAAATGGAGAAAAGCACAGAGGTGATTCTTATTTTATAGGATATAAGTTCTTAAAAAGGACTTGTAATTACTTAACTCATGAGTAAAGGTTTGGATAAACAAGGATATAACATTATTATTGAAGATAATGAGATGGAAATTCGAAATGATCCAAGGGAAGAAAGAGGTTATGTTTTATGTTTAAAAAAAGATAAGGATAAATTCATTTTCTTCCCAAGAGGAACCTTAGAAGAATTAGCAAAAGCTGATAGAAATAGAGGAAGAGAGATTATAGATAATTTAGTTCCAATGCATTATGAAAGAGGGAGATTTTTTCAAAATACAAATTTGACATATGATTCTGTTATAGCAATAACCACTAAAGCTTATTTAAGAGAAATGGAAGATTATATGGATTATATAAAAAATCAATAATCCGAATAATTTATAAACTTCTTTTTTCAACTTTTCTTAGGTTGACGGCTGAATAGCTGTTCTAGTGTTGAAAAACGCGCCTGTTATTCAAATGGAAAAAACTGAAAAAAATCCTGTATACGAACTGCCAGCACAAGAATACAATTTAAAATTAGCTGAGGCTTTGAAAAAAATTCATGAGTTCAAAGAGCCGGAGTGGGTTGGTTTTGTCAAATCAGGTTCTGGAAAAGCGAGGCCTATTGAAGATTCTGATTTCTGGCACAAAAGAGCTGCGAGCATTTTGAGGCAAATCTACAAAAGAGAAATTCTCGGCGTTAGCAGATTAAGAACACGCTACGGTTCAAAAAAGAAAAGAGGAAACAAACCTGAAAAATTCAAAAAAGCCAGCGGGAAAATAATAAGAACAATTTTGCAGCAATCCGACGCAGCCGGCTTCACCGAAATCATCAAAAGTGTAAAAGGTGTAAAAAGCAAAAAATCAGGAAGAAAATTAACTAAGAAAGGAAAAAAATTTCTGGAGGGGATAAAATGAAAAGGACATACACAATCAAAACATATCTCTTGAAGAAAGGCTCAAAGATTGCCCAGCATAGGTTATATCAGGGGACGGGAACACAAAAAGAACTGCCAATAAGATGCAGAGGAGCGTTAGACGAAAGAATAGATTCTGTTATGAGAAGACAAGCTAGAAAGTTAGAAAGAAACCCAGACCTAAGTCCACTCATCGAGACAATAAAAATTGAAACAGACATATAATGGGAATAAAAAATTCTAAGAAAAAAGAAAAACTTGCGAAGGAAGCGAGGCAGACAAAATGGGCTCCGGTTTGGGCTGTGCTCAGGAAATACGGAATCGGGAAAAGGGTTCATCCTTCTGCTATAACACGGCACAGGCGTTTGTGGAAGAGAACAAAACTTCACATCAAACCAAGAAAACAGAAAAAATCACATTTCGGATAATTAAATTAATAAAATGGCTAAAAAGAAAACCGAGACGAAAAATTCTGACGCAGAAGAAAGAGAATACACAATTCCGCTGAGAAGGAAATGTGCGAAAACTCCGAGATATAAAAAAGCAAACAAGGCAATAAAATCAATAAAAGAATTTTTAGTCAGGCATATGAAAATAAGAGACAGAGATTTAAATAAAATCAAACTTGACAAGTATTTGAATGAGGAAATTTGGTCCAGAGGGATAAAAAAACCGCCTGCGAAAATTAAAGTCAGAGCAATCAAGGAAGGCGAAATCGTGAGAGTGGAACTGGCTGAATTGCCAAGCAAGCTGAAATTTAAAAAAGCGAGAGAGAAAAAAAGGGAGAAGAAAGCGGCTGAAGCAGAAAAAAGAAAAATTAAAAAAGCTGAAGAAAAACCAGGGGAGAAGAAAGAAGAGGAACAAAAAAAAGAAGAGGCTGAAGAGAAGAAAGCGGCTGTTGTAGAATCTGGGCGCAAAATGGAAAAAGAGCTTGCAAAAAAAGCAAGGCATCAGGCAAAAACGAGAGTCAAAAAATCAAAACAGCAAAGAAGAAAAGAGCTTGCAAAATAATTATTTCAGGACCTTTCCTGTTTCTAAATACCACAAATACAAATCGAGCTCTCCCAGATTAATATTTGTCTTTTTGACAATCTGCTTCAGAATTTTTTCAATTTCAAGATATTTTTTTGGTGTGATTGTTTTTGGTCTTTTGATAAGATTATGTTTTTCAAGTAAATTAATTATGTGAAAATCAATTATTCCTATATTTTTGTGGCCAATGTTCCTCAAAAAATGACTGGCTTCCTTGAAACCCAGGCCTTTGATATTCTCAACAAGCCATCTCCTTCTTTCCTCGTCTGTTTTGAAATTTCCTAAGATTTCTTTTATGTTGTCTTTGTGCTCGCGCGCCTCAACAATAAATTTCGCGCGTGCATTTGGAAACCTGTGTCCTAACCCAGAAAGTCTTTCTGAAAGTTCTTCCAGCGGCAGAGACAAAAAACCATTACCAATCTCTTTTTGAATTATCATACTTCTTTCTGCATTAAAATTTGCTGTCAAAAAACAGAAACACAACTCCTTGAAAATTTCTTCTGATGATTTTCCCCAAAGCTCCTCAAATTCCTTCATGCGGGAATCAACCAGAATTTTTATTTCTGAATTTTTTAATCTCTTAATTTTTTCAATAAGAAGTTTCATTTTATTTTTTTGATTTTTTCAAGCATCTTGTTCTTGCTTTTTCTTGAAGTATGGGTTTTCCCAAATCTCACAAGAGTCTGATTGATTTTGTTCCAATTTTCTTTGGAAAAGAGTTTCTTTAAATCTTCTTCAATTTTTTTGGGATTTTTGTTTTTTGTCCAGTTTAATTTTTTGGAGATATATGCAACATGCGTGTCAACTCCGATAGCACTTTTGCCCATTTCTGAAAGAAAAACGTTCGCTGTTTTCCTGCCGACTCCAGGGAGTTCCAGCAATTTGCTCATCTCTCTTGGAATTTTTCCTTTGTATTTTTCAGAAATTATCTTTGAGCAATTAATTATGTTTTTTGATTTGTTCTTGTAAAAGTTTATCGGTCTGATTATTTTTTCAACCTGAGACAACTTTGCATTTGCGAGTTTTCGAGGAGAAGAAAATTTTTTGAAGAGGTTTCTTGCGACAGGGATTGTCTTTTCGTCGCGTGTTCTTGCAGAAAGAATTATTGAAATCAAAGTCTGGAAATCTGTTTCCCATTTTTCTGCTGCCAGGCGCATTTCTGAGCTGTTTCTCTGCATAAAATCCAGCTGTTTCAACGCTCTTCTTTCGTCCATCATAGATAGAATTTAAAAAAGTTTAAAATTATATTGTTTTATGGAGATTGAGAAAATCAAAAAAAGTAAATCCATCAAAGAACTTCTTGAGTTTGGGATTGTAAATATTGACAAGCCGTCCGGGCCTACAAGTTTTGATATCTCTGATTTTGTGAGGAGAACTCTCGGGCTGAGGAAAACAAGCCACTTCGGAACCCTTGATCCAAAAGTCACCGGCGTCCTGCCAGTAGCGCTTAACAGAGCATGCAAACTTACAGGTTTTTTTCTCGGAGAAGACAAGGAATATGTCGGAATAATGAGACTGCATAAAGATGTTTCTCTGGAAAGGATTAAAGACGCAATAAAAAATAAATTTAAGGGCGTGATATTGCAGAAACCGCCTGTAAAGTCCCGTGTTAAAAGGCAGGAGCGCGAAAGAGAAATCAAGGTTTTTGAAATTCTTGAAAAAAAAGGGCAGGATGTTTTGTTCAGAGTTGCTTGTCAGGGGGGCACATACATAAGAAAACTTGTCCATGATTTAGGAGTTGAATTAAAAATCGGTGCGCACATGCTTGAACTAAGAAGAACAAGAGCAGGAATATTTGGTGAGAGCGATAAAAAATATCCTAGCGTGAATCTCTATGATTTTGAAAAAATTGTCAGAGCGTTCCAGAAAGACCCTGAAGAAAACGAATCTGTTTTAAGAAAAATTATAATCCCTGGAGAAATTGTTTCAGAACTTTATCCTGTTGTCCAGATAAAAAAAGAATATGTTGACAGAGTTCTCCACGGCAGTCCTATTTTTTATGATTATTTAAAAAACAGCAAAGAAAAAATCAGTGAGAAAAGATTCTGCATTTTTGATGAGGACAGATTTATTGGTGTTTACAAAATTACGGCAGAGGGTAAAATTTTTGCGCGACCAGAATTTGTTTTCCAACCGCTGAATAAAAAATAAAATGAGAACATTTGTGTATTTTTCAGGAACAGCGAGGACGTCGGGGAATTTTAACGTGAATAATTTGATGAAGGCCGGCAGGATGGATATTGTCATGCACACAATTATTCATGCTTTTTTTCTGTCTCACAAACTAAGAGAAAATGTTAAACTTCATCTGGTTTTTTACGGAGCGCCAGACCCGCCGAAACATATTGAAATGCACGTCAAAACAAACAGGGGGGTTCCTAAAACAGGAAAAAATGTTGGAAGCTTAGATATTTCAAAAAAAGATTTAGGTAATTTGATTAAGAAGATTTTATACAAACACAAAGAAGGAAAAAAGACAGAGGTTTTGCCGGGGTGTTTTGTTGAAAAAAAGAGTTTCCTCAAAGTAATTGAAGAGTTGATTGAAGAAGGAAACGAGATTTTTATTTTGGAGAAAAAAGGGAAGAATATTAGAGAAGCGGAAATTCCTGAGCAAAGTGTTTTTATCATAGGCGACCACAGAGGCCTGCCGAAGAAAGAACTGAGAAGATTGAAAAAAGTTGGAAAAACAATTTCTGTCGGACCACAAACATATTTCGCAAGCCAGGTTGTCACAATTCTAAATAACGAACTGGACTTGAGAGGATTTCATTCGAGAAGTTAAATTTTCTGGAGTTGTAAAACTTAATAAATACATCTTTCTTTTTAGGCTTTATGAAGAAATCGGTCAGGCTTTATGTTGAAGGAACTGTGCAGGGTGTTTTTTACAGAGCGTTTATTAAAGAGAACGCCGAAAGGTACGACGTGAAGGGTTTTGTGAGAAACCTTGAAGATGGTCGCGTGGAGATTTTTCTTGAAGGCAACACCAACGAAGTAAACAAAATGATAGAGATAGCAAAAAAAGGACCACGGCACTCGCAGATAAGAAACGTTGAAATAAAGCCTGAGAAATTCCAAGGTTTAAAAAACTTCAAAATTTTGCATATTTAAAATGGTTGAAAAATTCTTTTGGGCAGACGCGATTGCTAAAAAAATAATAAAAGAAAAAGGGAATAAAAAAGAGTATGTTTGCGCGTCAGGAATCAGCCCGTCCGGAATAATTCACATCGGAAATTTTCGGGAAGTTATTACAACGGATTTGGTCGTGAGGGCGTTAAGAGACAAGGGAAAAAAAGTTCGTTTTATCTATTCCTGGGACGATTTTGACAGGTTCAGAAAAATTCCCTCGCATGTTCCACAAAATTATGAGAAATATCTCGGGATGTCTTTGAGCGATGTGCCCTCTGTTTCTGGAAAAGGAAGTTATGCGGAGGACAATGAAAAGCCGTTTGAAAAATCGTTAAAAAAAGTCGGAATTGAGCCGGAGTTCATAAGGCAAAGCGTGATGAACAAAAAATGTAAATACGCCAGATTAATAAAAAAATCTCTGGAAAATACTAACAAAATAAAAGAGATTCTAAATAAGTACAGAAAAAAGCCGCTGGAAAAAGACTGGCTTCCTGTGGAGATTTATTGCGAGAAATGCAAAAAAGATTCAACAAAAATAACAAATGTCGACGGGTATTTTATTGAATATGAGTGCGCGTGCGGATTCAAAAACAAAATTGATTACAGGAAAACCGGAATTGTAAAATTGAAGTGGAGAGTTGACTGGCCGGCGCGCTGGACTTATGAAAAAGTTGATTTCGAGCCTGGCGGAATAGACCATAGTGTCTACGGCGGGAGTTTTATGACAGGAAAAGAGATTGTAAAAATTTTTGATTACAAAGCCCCAATCTACACTTTTTATGAATGGGTCAGAATCAAAGGCGGAAAAGAGTTCTCAAGTTCAAAAGGAAATGTACTAACTCTCGGAGAAGTTGAAGAAATTTATGAGCCAGAAGTTTTAAGATACATTTTTGTGAGCACGCGCCCGAACAAAGGATTCCAAATAAGTTTTGACGCAGATGTAATTAAAATTTACGATGAGTATGATAAACTGGAAAACAATTATTACAATAAAACAGCGGGCGCGCAGGGAAAAAGAATTTATGAACTTTCGCAAATTAAGATTTCAAAGAAAAAGCCAGATAAAACAAGTTTCAAGCATCTCATCACTCTTGTCCAAACCGGAAAAAAAATCGATAAAAAAGACAAAGCAAGGGCTGAAAAAGTCAAGAACTGGCTTGGGAAATACGCGCCAGATAGTTTTAAATTTGAAATACAGAAAAAGATAAAATATCCTTTCGAAGGAAAAGAAAAGAAGGCGCTAATTGAGTTGAGAGAGAGATTGAAACTGAAAGATTTTACCGAAGAAGAATTGTTTAACGAGTTTTATGATATCTGCGATAAAACAGGAATTAAAAATACAGATTTTTTCAGGGCAGCTTACCAGGCTATTATTGGAAAGGAAAAAGGACCGCGGTTGGCGGGCTTGATTTTGGACGTTGGGAAGAAGAAGATTGTAAAATTGTTGGAGCAAGTT
Source organism: Candidatus Woesearchaeota archaeon (assembly GCA_964444275.1). Classification (GTDB taxonomy): domain Archaea; phylum Nanobdellota; class Nanobdellia; order Pacearchaeales; family GW2011-AR1; genus ASMP01. The sequence goes on along the minus strand of CAYUGD010000010.1, from coordinate 351 downwards.
GGGTAGGTGTTATAAGAAGTTTGCGCCAGCAAATTTGCGTGGGAGGCTTATAATCGCTGTTCAGCGACCTGAAGAAAATCTTTGATTTTCTGAAAGCCTGCAAGGCGAACGAGGGAGCATAGCGACCGACAGTATGACGCAAACAAAAGATTTAGAAAAATTTTCCTACTAATATTCCAGCCACAATAAGTAGAGCTGCGATTATTAACAGAATAATCAATAGTGAAAATTTTTTTCGTTTTCTAAGTAATTCTCCTAACATATTTTTAGTTTATTGATTAGAATATATAAATCTTTTGTCGAGTAATATTGCACATAACCCTTGTTCAACTCTTGCGAATACTTGGAGCA
>CAYUGD010000009.1:0-11941 GCA_964444275.1 Candidatus Woesearchaeota archaeon | reverse complement strand
TGGTTGCTGAACCGGCGCAGGAGAAAGTCTCTGCATCTCTGGGAACTCCTTACTCTTTCCTCCCCCCTCACCTTGTTCGTGAATAAGAGCCAAGCCTTTTCCAATCAGACCTGCATGCTTAGAAAGAGTGTCCAACTTGTCAAGAATTTTTTTTGTATCTTTGTTGCTTCCCTCAGATTTTAAATCTTTTTTCGCTAGAGCTTTCGCAGAGACCTCAAATAGATTAAGAAGTTTTGAGATTTCGCTGGAGAGTTCATCAAATTTTTTAGAGAGATTTACCATAACTTTCTGAAGTGAGACAAAATTGTCTGTAAGAACCTTGTCCAGTTTTATTTCTTTCACTGACTCGTATTTTATCTTTGTCGTCCCCTTTTTCTTCCTCGTTGTCTTTTTCGTCTTTTTTACTGTTCTAGTCCTTCCTTTCTTCTTTTTCTTGGCTTTACGCTTTTTCTTTTTAGAAGTCTTGGCCATGTATATTAGTGGTGTTTTTTATTTATAAATATTTGGCAGAATTACAAACTAAAAAATATCTAGAATATTTTCCTCATTTTTTTTCTTTTTGTCTTCCTTTTCTTCGTCTTTTTTCTCCGGCTCTGTTTCTTCTTTATTTATGGCTTCTCCAACTTTTTTAACAATTTCTTCTGCTTCTTTCACACCTTTTTCTACATTCTCTTTTACCTCGTTTATAACTCCCGTCTCTGGCTCTTCTTGCTGTTCTTTGACAGGTTCTGCTCCTTTTATTCTCGGGACTTCTTCTCTTGCTTTATACTCTTTTTTATTTTCAGTCTCTTCTGAACTCTTGTTTTCTTCTTTCTCCGGAATCTTATTTTCAACATTTGGCGGAAGAGGTTTTGGCTCTGTTGTCTCTTTTTTCTCTTCTGAATTTTCTTCCTCTTTTCCTTTCTCTGGAATTTGTTCTGTTTCTTTTTTCTGTTCTTCGAGTTTTTCTTCCTGTTTTGGTTGAGTTTCTTTTTTTGATTCCTTATTTTTTGTTAATTCTTCTCCGGCTCCAGGCTTTTTTTCGAGTTCAGAGATGTAAGACGCAATGTCTGCGGCCATGTCTGCGTTTACGCTTATGCTGTCTATGCCTTTTTCGACGAGGAATTTGACCATTTCTTTTCTGCTTCCTGCCTGTCCGCAGATGCTTGTTTCAACGTCTCTTTCTTTGCAGATTTTTATCACATGCTCAATCTGGTGCAGGATAGCGGGGTGCATTTCGTTGTAAATGCTCTGAACCTGTTCGTTTCCCCTGTCGACGGCAAGAGTGTATTGCGTCAGGTCGTTTGTTCCGAATGAAATGAAATCTATGCCTTCATCGCAGAGCTCTTTTATAATTTCGACCGACGAAGGGGTTTCCACCATCACGCCGACTTTTGCCTGCTTAAAACCAATTTCATTTAGAGAGGATTTTATTTTTTCGACTTCTTCAACAGAGATTATTTGCGGCGCGAGGATGCCGATTTTACATCCGTCCTCAAAGACCCGTTTCATTGCGTTTAACTCTGCCTTTAAAATTTCCGGATGTTTTAATCCGTATCTTATTCCGTGCATTCCTAACATTGGATTTGTTTCTATTTCTTTCGGCGCGCCTTCGAGGTTCTTGAATTCGTCGCTTCTTATGTCAGACGTTCTCACCCAGATTTCTTCAAAATGTTCTGCGATTTCACTGAGCCCTTTATAGATAATCTCTTCATATTCTTTCATATTTTCATTTTTCAAGAAATGTTGCGGGTGTTTTCCTGACTCAGCAATTATTCCTTCAAGTCTTGCAAGGCCGACTTTTTTTAAACCTGTTTTTGCAGCACGTTCTGCGAAGCTTGGAAGGTCAATTATAACTTTTAACTTTGTTTTTGTTTCAGCAGTTACTTTTTTGACTTCTTTCTGCTTGGTCTCCGCGACTTTTCCTTTATAGATTTTTCCTGTGTAGCCGTCAACTGTGATGACTTCGCCATCTTTGAGTTTTGTCGTCGCTGTCTGCGTTCCGACGATGGCTGGGATTCCCATCTCCCTTGATACTATCGCCGCGTGCGCTGTTAGCCCACCTTCGTCCGTTACAATTGCCGCGCATCTTTGCATTGTTACAACCATATCTGGATTTGTCATTTCTGTGACAAGAATGTCTCCTTTCATTACTTTCCCCAAATCGCCAAGGTCTTTTACTATCCTGATTTTTCCAGAGCCGATTCCCGGAGATGCTGCAAGTCCTTTCAGCACGACCTCGCCTTTAAGTTCTTTCACAGAGCCCGCTTCTGTCCTCTTCTCAAGGGTTGTTATCGGCCTTGTCTGCACAATATAAATCTCGTTGTTCTCAATTGCGAACTCAATGTCCTGCGGTTTTTTGTAATGGTCCTCTAACTTTAAAGCGATTTCAGCGAGAGTTTTTATCTCGCTTTCCCTAAGCACCTGTTGTTTTGATTTTTCTTCTTTGAGTTTCACAATTTCTTTTTTCCCGGAAGAATCGCGCGTTATGGCAATTTTTTTTGTTCCGATTTCTTTTTCTTTGATTTTTAGTTCCGCCTCCTTGCCTTCCAATTCTTTCTTGGAGACAACATATCTGTCAGGTGAAATCCGTCCCGAGACGATTCCCTCACCCAATCCGAATACCGCTTCAATAATTACATTTTCTTTCTTCATTGAAGGGTCTTTTGAGAAAATAACGCCGGACTTGTCAGCATTAATCATTTTTTGTACGATAACTGAAAGACTCGCCTGTTCGTGCTTGAACCCTTTTTTATTTCTGTAATACGTTGCCCGCGGCGTGAAAAGCGAAGAGAAACATTTTTTTATTTTTTCTAAAAGTTCTTCTTTTCCTTTTACATTTAAGAAAGTATCTTGTTGGCCCGCAAAACTTGCTTCTGCGAGGTCTTCTGTTGTGGCAGAGCTTCTGACTGCGACAAAAGGTTCCTCGGATTTCTGTGTTTCTACAATCTCGTGGGCAGGTCTTTCTTTGAATCCAGATTCTTCTGCGCCCAAATCCTCGTAAGCTTCAATAATCTCCTCTTCCATTTTAGGAGGATTCGTTGCTTTTTCTATCATCGCGCGTATCTCTTTTGTTAACTTATTCAGTTCGTCTGTTTTCTCATAATTGATTTTTCCGAGAATTTCTTTTATTTTGTCGTCGAGACCTGCTTTTTCAATATAATAATCATAAGCCTGTGCTGTGACGGCAAATCCCTGTGGAACCGGAATTTTAAGTTTGTAGATTTCCCCGAGGTTTGCTCCTTTTCCTCCTGCAACATTCCCTGAATTTTTGTCAAGCTCGGAAAACCATTTCACAAAGCCAGGATGTTTTGTTTTCTCTTTTTTTTCCTTCACCTCTGAAACCTCTTTTTTCTTTTCCATTTTTGAGAAAAGCCAGGTTAGTTAATAAAGGTTTTTGTTAATTCTCAAAATTTATAAACGTTCTTGGCTTTTGTTTTTTATGGGGTTTATCAGAGGTAGTTTGCTGTCTATTGTTTCTGTTGTGTTTTTTGTAACTCTACTTTTAGGAAGTGTTTTTCTTACGATTTCTTTCTCGCTTGGATATAAAAATGTGGAAAAAGAGTTCCCTGCGATTGCGGGAAATCTGACTGACGGAAAGTTTAATCTTATTGAAGAAGATTTTAATCTGACAAGAGAGATGGAGGGGGCTTCGGAGTTTATGGTTGACCATTGTTATCAGAATTACACTCAAAAAAATGAGAGCCAGAATGATACTTTGCAGAATCAGAGTGTCTCCAATGTTTCTGAGACTTCTGAGGATTTGCCTGTGTCTTATGTTTTTTCGGCGGGCGGTTATGTTTTTGTTGTTCCCTGCGATGTGCTTGACGAGCTCGACGAAAATCCGGACGCTCTTGTTGAAGTAGGCATTTCAAACATAGTGAATCACATTTATTACGAAGAATACGACTGCAATTTTTGGGATTGTTTTAAGGAAACTGCGCCGGACTTTTCTTTTTCCTCTCTTTTTAGTGATAAAGAAATGGGTTGGAAAGCCACACTTTTCCTTATTTCAGAAAAAGCAAGAGATTACTGGCATACGAAGTTTAATTCTGCACTCATTGTTTTGCTTGTTTTAGCCGGCCTTATTTTCTTACTCACAGGACAAAAACAAAACACGCCGATAATAATTGGGGCTCTGACGATGGCTTCCTCTTTTGTGCTGCTCTGGTTTAGAAATATTTTTGAAGGAGTGACTAATGTCCCTTTGGTTTTCCTCGGTCTTTTCTTCAGCAAAATGAGTGTTGTTTTTTGGATTGTGTTTCTTTCGGGATTAATCATATTTTCCTCAGGAATTGCTCTGAGATTCTTACAAGATGATCTGATTAAGAAAAGGTTCTCCAAAAAAGATGTCGTTGAAATTATCAAAGAGGAAATTAACAAAATAAAAACAATAAGAGCAAAAGATGTAAAGAAGCAGGAAAACCTGAAGAAGTCGAAAAAATAGGTTATTTTCCTTTCTGGTTTTTTGAGTCGGACTTTTCTTTTTTCTGCCTCTCAAGAAACTTTCTTATGAATCTCTTATATTCTTCGTTGTTCTTTTTTATTCCTTTTATTGAAAACACTTTCATGCCGCCTTCTTCGTGCTTCTCTGTTTTTGTGTAAGACCTTAGCCGGTCGTTCATCTTTTCGCTTATCAAAACATCATTTTTTGCAAAAGAGGAAATTTTCTTTGCAGCGGTCATAAGAGTTCCAAGACTCATGAACCTGAAAATCCCTGAATCTTTTTCCTGTCTGGCAACTATTGTCCCGTAATTCAACGAAATTCCGAAATCTATTTTTTGTTTAAACATTTTGTTGTGGTGTGAAAGTATTTCTTTTGCTTTTTTTGCAATCTCAATCGTTGCTGGTTCGTTCTTGAATGTTTTTGTCTTTGTCGGTGAAATAATGAAAAATAAAATATTATTGCTCTCGTAGGTTACAGCTTTGTGGTCTTCTGCGAAATCAACTATCTGCTGGATTGTTTCTTTTGCGTTGCTTTTTTTTGTCTGGACATCTTTGATATTTTTTATGTTTAGAGCGAGCACATCCACGTTTTGCTTTTCTCCTTTTATAGAAAGAGAAAACTCTGCTTTGTTTCTTGGCTTTACAAGCGCTTTTGAGGACCGGAAGGGCTTGGAGACCGGCTCTTCTTTTGTTTCTCCTTTCTTCTTTCCTTTTCTTTTGACTTTGGATTTGATATAGCCCACAAAAGTTCTCTGATATCCTCTCTTAAACACAATGAACGCGACAAATCCCAGGAGCATTGTAATGAATATCCAGACCACAGGATTTTCCATCATACTCGTTCTTCCCGAAACTCTTTTAACTTCTATGGCTTTCCCGGTGAGCGCTACTTCTTGAGAAACAGAATAATTTCCTGATACAACTTCCACTTCATAGTTGCCGTCAGGCGCGCTTAATCTGTACATCTGGCTTTCGCCCAGGCCAAGATAAACTTTTATTTCAAGAGCCTCATCTCCAAACTTGACAAGAGCGGTCTTGTTGTAAGGAACATTCCCGGTGTTTGTAATTGTCAGAGTCCTGTTTATTATCTCAATATTTATGTCTTCTTTCTCCATTATCTCGAAAACTGATTCTGCGTCAAATTCCCAACACTCTGAAATCACTTTCCATTCGCCCGGGCGCTCATTTTTTGGAATCCAGAATTCAATAAACTCGCCTGTTTTGCCCTCTTTCTCTTCGACAATTCTGTTTCTTTCATTTTTTATTGTTAGATTGGCTGTCGCAGGAACTTCTTCTCCTGTCTGGTCGTGAAGTATTGTCTTAACCCTGAGGTCTGTTCCGGGCTCAACCTTTTTTTTGTCAAAGATTATCTCGAGACTTGTCGGAATCTGTTTTATCCTTATGTTCCGGTTTAAAGAACCTTTGTTCGTTGTTTCTCCTTCTGCATCCAGTTCGTAGACGTTCATTCTGAGAATATATGCTCCAGCTGCCATATCCCCTGGGATGTCAATATCCATCGAGAAGGATTCTTCTTCGACTTTTTCAGATTGAGTCAAGAAGGTCGTGTTTGCGTGATTGATTGAGATTTTTATGAAACCCTTTACAGGATTTCCGTCTTCTCTCACTGCCTGTGCCTCGACCAAAATACTTTCGTTTGGGTTAACCTCGGTGGCTGAGAGCTCTGCGTTCAGTGTTATCTTATCTGAAACTTTGAAATTCTTTGTTGAGGTTGACTGGCCGCCGAACAGGACTTTTATGATGCACTTCCCTTTGAGGTCACTTATGAATTTATGCTCAAGAGGCAGGATAATATTCCTGTTTTCTATTCCGTCTTCTTTAAGCGAGATTATCCCCTGCGGGAAAATTTTTTTTGTGCCATCACAGGTTAGCTCCATATTCAAGAAATCGCTTTTTTCTGTTTTTGTGGAGATTGTCACAGGAACCGAAATGGTGTCCCCAAGATTGTAAATTTCTTTCGGCTGCTGATTGATTGTTATCTCTGCAGATGTTAATGGAAAAATCAGGAACGCAAGCAAAAAAATCAGGGGAAACACCTTTGTCTTTTTCATGGATATTAAAGCCTAAGATTATTTATAAATATTTAGTCGTTTTTGTTAAAGTTTAAAAATAAGAATTGCATATATTGGATATGAAAAAAGGCGCGGTTAAGGTGACTCCTTGGGAGGTTTCAGGGGAAGTGAATTATAGTAAACTGATTAAGGAGTTTGGGATAAAACCAATTGGGAAGCTTCCGAAAATTTTCACAGAGAATATTTTGTTTAGGAGGGAAGTTGTTTTTGCGCAGCGCGATTTTATTAAAATTCTTGATGCGATAAAAAATAAGAAACCTTTTGTAATGATGACCGGCTTGATGCCTTCGGGAAAATTCCACCTCGGACATATGATTCTTGCACAGCAAATGATTTTCTATCAAAAACTCGGGGCAAAAATTTACATAGCTGTGGCGGATTTAGAGGCATACAATGCACGGCAGAAACCGCTTACAGAATTAAGAAAAGTTGCGATTGACCAATATTTGTTGAACTATGCGGCTCTCGGACTTGATTTAAAAAAGTGTGATGTTTATTTTCAGAGCGCCCGGAGCGACGACGCAAAAAAATCAAATGCTTATTATTCTCTCGCCTCAAATTTTTCAAGGTACGCGACTTTTAATGAGTTCAGAGGTGTTTACGGAGATATCTCGCCCGGGAAAATGAACGCTTCTCTTTTGCAGGCAGCAGATATGTATCATCCGCAACTCCCTGAATTTGAGGGTAGGCCAATTCCAACATTCATCCCAGTTGGCATAGACCAGGACCCACACATAAGAATTGCGCGGGGGATGGCAAACCGAAACAAAGACCACAAATTCGCTCCAATTGCGTCAACATATCATGTGTTTCTGCCGGGGTTAAAAGGCGGAAGCAAAATGTCCAGCAGCGACGAAACATCTTTTATTGCTATGACAGATTCTCCGAAAGACGTCGAGCGGAAAATAAAGAAATATGCTTTTTCCGGCGGGAAAGATACAACTGATGAACACAGGAAAAAAGGCGGGAACCCTAACATCGATGTTTCGTTTCAGTACCTGAAAATGATTTTCGAGCCGGATGATAAAAAGTTAAAGCAGATTGAAGATGATTACAGAAGCGGGAAAATGCTTACCTCTGAGTTAAAAGATTATCTTATTAAAAAAATAAATGCGTTTTTGAAAGAGCACCAGAAGAAAAGGGAAAAAGCCAAAAAACAGGTTGATAAATTTATTTATAGAAAATGAAAATTATAACACTTCACGTTGACCACATCAAGTTCAAGCCGCTGAAGAAAGCGCTGAAGAAAATAAAAGGACTTTCTAAGTCGGAGAAAAAAGGGAAGGAGGTTTCTGAGGCGCTGGTCGTTCTGACAGCTGTTGAAAAAGGAGACGCTGCGAAAAGTGTTAAAGAGCTTGCAAAAAATGTGAAGGATATTGCAGGGCAGGTTAAAACAAAAAATGTTGTTCTCTACCCTTACGCGCATCTTTCAAATAATCTTGCTTCACCTGAAACTGCAAGCGAAATTTTGAAAAAAGCTGGGAAAGAACTCGGGAAAGATTTTAAGGTTGTGAAAGCGCCGTTTGGGTATTACAAGGAGTTTGAGATGAAAGTTAAAGGGCATCCTCTGAGTGAGTTGTCGAGGGAGATTAAGATTGAATCCGCCTCGCCCCCGACCACCGCCCCGCAAGGCAAAAATTTAAAGGAAGAAAAAATTGACACAAAAAATATCTTGAGAAGTATTGGGAAAAGCATTCTTGACAGGAGCAAGCTGAAGAAAAACGACCACAGAATTTTGGGACAGGAGATGGACCTTTTCTCTTTCAACGACGTGGCGCCGGGCAGTGTTTTCTGGCACAACAATGGCCTTATTATTTACAATGAACTTACCAAATATATGAGGGAAGAGCTGAAAAAAGAAGGATATGAAGAAATAAAAACTCCGGAGATTCTTGACAAGAAATTGTGGCTTTTGTCAGGTCATTGGGAGAAATACAGGGAAAACATTTTTTTATCTGAATATGAGAAAAGGGATTTTGCAGCCAAGCCGATGAATTGTCCTGGGGGGTTGATTCTTTTCAAACAAAAGCCGAAATCTTACAGAGATTTTCCTTTGAGAGTTGCAGAGTTCGGGATTGTGCACAGGCAGGAACTTTCAGGAGTTTTGGCAGGATTGTTCAGGGTTATCGAGTTCACGCAGGACGATGCGCACATTTTCTGCGAGGAAAAACAACTGGAATCAGAAGTTTTGAGAGCGATAAGATTAATGAAAAGAGTTTATGGGAATTTTGGTTTTAAATATGAGATAGAATTTTCAACACGGCCTGAGAAGAGGATTGGGAGTGACAAGATTTGGGACAAAGCCGAGGGTGCTCTTGAAAATGTTCTGAAGAAGAATAAAATAAAATATAAGATAAATAAGGGGGACGGCGCGTTTTACGGACCGAAAATCGATTTTCATTTGAAGGATTCTTTGGGCCGGAAGTGGCAGTGCGGGACGATTCAGGTCGATTTTTCCATGCCTGAGAGATTCAGACTTGAATACACAAACAAAGACAACAAGAAGAAAAGGCCGGTGATGATTCACAGAGCTATTTTTGGCAGCTTGGAGAGATTTATTGGAATTCTTTTAGAGCACACAAAAGGTCGTTTGCTGACGTGGCTTGCTCCTGTTCAGGTTAGGATACTTAGTTTTACAGACAGAAACAAAAAATATGCTGAAAAAGTGATAAAAAAATTAGAAGAAAAAGTTCCGGAGTTGAGAGTTGATTCAGATTTCAGGTCGACAACAATTCCTTCAAAAGTTAAAGATGCTGAACTTATGAAAATTCCTTACATCGCGGTTGCAGGCGATAAAGAAGAAAAATCAGAAACACTTGCCTTGAGAATTCGCGGGAACAAAAAAATCAAAAAAATGAAGATTGAGAAGTTCGCAGAGATGATTAAGAAGGAAATTGAAGAGAGGAAGTAGAAATCTTTAAAAAGCTGAATGCTTAATAATAATCATATACCCCCCAGGATTGCCCTGCAACCCTGGGTTTTCATTTTTCTTAGTTAATTTTATTAATATGGTTCTTTTGTTCTTTTAATGGGTAAAGCCAAAATCGAAAGGGTAATAGTATTTATTGATGGAAGTAATCATTATCATATCATTAAGGATATGTTCGGTGGGAAAAAGTCATTGAATCTGTTTAATTTTAAACGTTTTGTTAAAGGAGTTCTTAATGATAGAAAATTAATAAGAATCTATTATTACACTGCACCTTTGGATAGGAAAAAAGATGAGGAAACTTATACGAAACAACAAAAATTCTTAGAGAAACTAAGAAATATCCCAAATTTTAATTTGGTCCTTTGCAGGATGCAAAAAGTAAAAATTGATGGAAAAGTTGTTTATCAAGTTAAAGAAGATGACATTCATCTTGCAGTAGATATGGTAAAACTGGCATATAATAATGCTTATGATACTGCTGTTTTAGTCTCTTCTGATGGAGATTTTGTGCCGGCAGTTAAGGCTGTGAAGGAAATCGGAAAGAATGTAGAAAATATTGGTTTTGAGACAAAATTTTCTTATCATTTAAAGCAGGAATGCGATAGCTTTAAAAAATTAAATAAATCTTTTGTGAAGTCTTTTTTCGATTAAAATGAACCTCCAATTTTATCTGGAAAAATTAAAGGCGTCTGGTGTTTTTAAGAAATTCATGAAAGAGAATCCGAAAGCGTATTTGTGCTCTGGCTTTTTTACAATAGACAAAGAGGGACAGGACAATCAGCGCCATCTCGACTTTTATATTCCTGAAAAAGGAAAAATGTTCAGCTTTAAATTCGGGGAAGCCGGGCGGGTTGAAAAAATCCCTGTTGAGATGATAAACAAAAAAGCCCCCCAAGAAATAAAATTGGGTTCAGGCCTTAATTTTGATTTCGCCGAGATAGAAAAAATGATCATTGGTGAAATGGCGGCGCAGAATTTAAAGAATAATCTCCAAAAAATAATCATCTCTTTACAAAATTATGAAGAAAAAAACTTTCTCGTCTGCACTGTTTTTGTTTCTATGCTTGGACTTTTGAAGATAAACATTAATTTGAAAGGAAAAGACGGAAAGCCGGAGATAAAGTCATTTGAAAAAAAGAGTTTTCTTGATTTGTTGAAGAGAGTTAAGTGAGTCTGATTTGTTGGTTATTCTAATATATAAAAATATATAAAGTTTGTCATTTTTTAATAAATACGTAAAGCTTATAAATAAAACAGGAAAAAGAAAGGAAATATATAAAAAATGGATTCAAAAAAGGAAAATCATTATGTGTTAGGGTTCCCGAGAAGGAATGGAGGAGCATTTGAACATTCATGGGGTCTTGCTCAAAATTTGTCAAAAAGAGGGTATGATGTAAAGTATTACGCCAACTGGTGGAATCTTGTTCCTTCTAACCTAAATCTTAAAACAGAAGAGTTAACCCCATTATATGAGTCTGAGTTAAATGATTTAAAGGGAGTTCTTCATCTCCAGACACATACTTGGGAGTACAATGGATTACTTGAGAATATCATCAACAATGGAAATCTTAAAACTATCTATGGTTTACATGCAATGATTCCTTATTATTATTATATGGATGCAAAAGATAAAATTTCTCTTTTGAAGGGAGAGTTCTCACAAGACTACTTAAATAAAGCAATTGAGGCTCTTTCTGAAAGGGAGAAAGCCCAATTGAGTGCTATTGAAAGAGCGGACTACCTATTCACAATATCGAAAAACCACAAAAAAGTTCTTGAGCTGTTTGGAGTTGAGAAACCTATTCATATCTTTGAAAATGTTTCTGATTTTTATGATTTGTCTAAGGAGGTTATCAATGAAGCGAGAGAAGAGTCTAAAAGATTTAGAGGATTTACAGAAAAGGAAAATATCCTTCTCTATTGTGGCAAAATTTATCCAAGAAAGGGCTCCAAAAGATTATTTGAATCATTTAAGAAAATTAGAGAAGAATACCCTTCTTCAGATCTGATTCTCTTAGGTACGGGAGAGGAAAAAAAGGAGGAAATGATTAGACTTGGCTTAGATGAGGGCCTTGTTGATAGCGTGACTTTTGTTCCTTGGATTGATAAAACTGAAGAAAGTTCTGTAAGAGATATGCTAAAATATTTTTTGGCTTCAGATGTTTTGATTCAACCAATGATCACTCCTGAGCTTTATTCTAAGGCTGTAATTGATGCAATGTCTGTAGGGGTTCCTACAATTAGTTGCGAGAGTCCGTACACAATTGGTTCCTCAGAAGATGAAGAAGCTATATTCAATTCTTTTGTAGAATTCAAAGAAAATCCCAAAAAGGTTCAGGAAATTGTAATAAGAGCGAAGGAAAAAATAGCTTTGGAGAATACGTGGAATTCTTATATTTCTAGACTTGAGAAGATAGTTCATAAAGATAAAATAAAAGTGCCCCGACCGAGATTCGAACTCGGGTCACGGCCGTGAAAGGGCCGCATTCTTGGC
>CAYUGD010000008.1:0-12239 GCA_964444275.1 Candidatus Woesearchaeota archaeon | reverse complement strand
TACAGGATTTATTGGAAAAATTTAACATTTCTAGATCACAATTACCAAAAATATTGATAAACGACCCGGCGTTGCCAGAAGGCTGCGAAATCGGTGATGTGATAAAAATAGAAAGAAAAGAAAACGGGAAAACCTATCCATATTACAGGGTCGTCATTTAAACAGAGTCTGTAACCGGCTCCGGTTTCATGCAAATCCAAAATGAACAAAAACCAGCACCTCATAGTTAAAAAATATTTAGAAGAAAACTCTTTGGTAGGAAGCAATATTACTTCTTTCAACGATTTTATTGAGAAGAGGATGCAGGAAATTGTTGACGAACTTTCTGAAACAATATCCAACGAGGATTTTGAAATCAATCTGGGAAAAATAGAAGTTAAAAAGCCGATAGTTATCGAGGCTGATGGGAGCTCTTCTTTGGTGACGCCTGCAGAAGCAAAAACAAGAAATCTCACTTATTCGGCGCCGGTTCATCTCGAAATCACTGTGAAAAAAGACGACCAGGTTGAATCAGAAGTTGTGGAAATTGGCAGAATACCAATTATGGTAAAAAGCAAAGCGTGCAACACAAGTGAAATGTCAAGAGAAGAATTAATTAAAACCCATCACGACCCGCTCGACCCTGGGGGTTATTTTATTATCAAAGGAAATGAGAGAGTCATGATTATGGCGGAGGACCTCGCAGAGAACCAGCCGTTCATAGACACAGACTCAAAAGGAAATTTGAACCTGAAAATATTTTCTTTAAGAGGAACTTACAGAATACCAATCTCTATTACAGAAAACAAAGGAGGGATTTTTGAAATCTCGTTTAGCAAGTTCAGAGACATCCCAATAGTCGTAGTGCTCAAAGCACTTGGAATAACAAAAGAATCAGACATCCAAAAATACATTGGAAAAGAAACAGATTCCCTAATCGTGAACCTTTATGAATTCGCAGACATCGCAACAAAAGAAGACGCTATGATGTATATTTCTGAAAAAGTAAATCTTCACGGCACAAAAAAAGAAGTTCTTGACCGGGTGAAACAAAGAATTAATTCTTATCTTCTTCCGCATATAGGACAGAAAAATGAGGACAGAAAGAAAAAAGCAATAACTCTCTGCAAGCTTTTGAAACAATATCTGATTGCAAAAGAAAATCCTAAATTGAGAACAGATAAGGACCACTACGCAAACAAAAGAGTAAGGCTTTCAGGCGATTTGCTCGCGACACTTTTCAGGGTCAATTTAGGGATTTTGATAAGAGACATTCAGTACTCCATACAAAAAGTGACAAAAAAAAGAAAATATTTTTCTATAAAGATAATCGCAAAATCGACATTATTTTCCCGCCGTGTTGAAAGTGCGATTGCGACAGGGAGCTGGACAGGCCGGCGTTCTGGAATCACGCAAAACATGGACAAGACAAATTACTTGGCGATAATTTCTCAACTGCAAAGAGTTTCTTCGATGCTGCCAAGCGAGCGTGAAAATTTTGCGGCAAGAACACTTCACCCAACGCACTACGGAAGATTCTGCCCGATTGAAACTCCTGAAGGAACAGAGATTGGATTAAGAAAAAATCTTGCACTTCTCGCGCAAGTATCGTCAAGAGCGGATATTGACGAAGAGAAATTTATAAAAAATCTTGAAACCTTCGGACTTGACACGTCAGAGGAAAACGGAGGTACAGAAGTTTTCTTCAACGGAAGCTATATAGGAAATATTAAGGGAAAGAATCCAAAAGAATTTATAAAGAGCGTCAGAGAAAAAAGACGAAACAGAGAATTCCCAATTCAAATGGGCGTGGGATTTGATCCTCACTTTGAATCAGTAAACATTTCTACAGAACCTGGCAGAGTTCTGAGACCTTTAATTGTTGTTGAGAATAATCAGCCAAAACTGAAGCAGACTCATTTAATAAGAATAGAGCAAGGGGAAATAAGTTGGAGAGACCTAATCAAAGAAGGAATTATAGAATATGTTGATGCAATGGAAGAGGAAAATGCTCTTGTTGCTTTAAATGAAGAAGAAATCACTCCTGAGCACACCCACCTTGAAATTGATTCTATTGATTTGTTTGGCGTTGTTACAAGTCTCGTTCCGTACGGAAACCACGACCAAAGCTCCAGACTTAATCGTGGAAGCAAAACCCAGAAGCAAGCACTTGGTCTTTACGCTGCGAACTATTTAACAAGAATAGACACAGATGTTTCTATTTTACAATACCCGCAAAAACCGATTGTGAGAAGTTTTGTTTATGACACGCTGAACACATATCCTGCAGGCCAGAACCTTGTTGTTGCAATTATGACATATGAGGGATACAATATGGAAGACGCGCTTGTGTTAAATAAGGGGAGTGTTGAACGAGGAGTCGGAAGGAGTTTTTACTTCAGACCTTACAACGCAGTTGAGATGAACTATGCTGGTGGCTTGAAAGACGAAATCACAATTCCTGAAAAAGACGCCTCCGGATATAAAACAGAAGAAAGCTACCAATGGCTTGAATCTGATGGGGTCGTTGGTCCTGAAACAGAAATTAATGAAAGCGAGGTTTTAATTGGAAAAATGTCGCCGCCAAAATTTCTTTCTGAAGCAAGAGAGATTTCAATAAGGGCAAAAAAAGAGTCTTCTGTCAGCATGAAACAGGAAGAAAAGGGGACCGTAGAATCGGTGTTAATTACAGAAGATGATGACGGAAATAAAGTTGTACAGGTCAAAACGCGCGACCAAAGAATTCCAGAACTGGGAGATAAATTCGCGACATCTCACGGGCAAAAGGGTGTTATTGGATTAATTGCTGAAGAAGAAGACATCCCTTTTACATCTAAAGGAATAAAACCAGACGTTATATTTAACCCCCACGGACTTCCTAGCAGAATGACAGTTGGATATTTACTCGAATTGTTAGCGGGAAAGGTTGGATGTCTCAAAGGTGAAATCGTCGATGGCACTTCTTTCTCTGGAGCGGGTAAAGAAAAACTCGAAGAGCAATTGCAGGCACTCGGATTTAGATATGATGGAAAAGAGACAATGTATTCCGGAATTACAGGCAAGAAAATGAAAGCAGAAATATTTATCGGAAATCTTTATTATCTTAAACTTAAGTATATGGTCGCGAATAAGATACACGGACGGGCTTCTGGAAAAGTTGCGCTGCTCACGAGGCAACCTGTGGAAGGTCGTGCTCGCGGAGGAGCACTAAGATTAGGAGAGATGGAACAGCAAGCACTTGTCGCTCATGGCGCGTCACTTTTATTAAAAGAGAGATACGACTCTGATAAAGTTGTCCTGCCTATATGCAAAAAGTGCGGCTCTGTTGCAATAGAAGATAACATAAGAAGAAAGAAAGTCTGCCCTGTCTGCGGAAGCGAAGATGTGGAATTTATTGAGGTTTCTTACGCCTTCAAACTCCTTATGGAAGAACTACAGGGACTGCACATTCACACAACACTAGGACTAAAAAACAAATATGAATAAAATGGGAAAAAGAAAATTAAAACTAAATGCTCTTATAGGAGATGTTGAATGTTTTTTAGAGATTGAGAGAGTTGAAAATGGAGATTTTTATGTAGAAATGAGGGGGCAAAATACAAAAAAAGAAATTCATAATATAAGCGCACAAGTACCAAATCCAATTAATGGCGGAGGCAACTTAGACAATTATAAAACTTTGAGACAAATTTATGAGGTTCTTAAAAAATGAATAACCAAATCATTAGAAAAAGGGTAAATGAAATGAGATTTGCTCTGCTCAGCCCAGAGAAGATTAAAAAACTTTCAGTAGCGAAAATTGTAACTCCAGAGCTTTATGACATAGACGGCTATCCTGTTGACGGCGGACTGATGGATTTGAGGCTTGGTGCTGTCAATCCTGGAGTAAGATGCAGGACCTGCGGAGGCCGATTAAAGGAATGTCTAGGGCATCCCGGGAGCATTGATTTAGCAAGACCGGTAATACATTTAAAATATGTTCCAATCATTGAGATGTGTTTAAGGTCTTTTTGTCATGAGTGTGGAAAACTCATGCTTCCTGAAGAAGATATGGAAAAATATTCCCCTAGCCAGAGAGCGAAAAAAGCTAAAGATAAAAAGAGATGTCCTTATTGTAATGCTAAGCAGGAAAAAGTAAAACTTGACAAGCCAACAACTTTTTACAAAGGGAAAAAAAGAATTTTCCCGATAAAAATCAGGGAGATTCTCTCAAATATTCCTGATGAAGAACTCGCGAAGGTTGGAATAAATACAAAAAATTTCAGGCCTGAATGGGCTGTTCTTACCTCTCTTCTTGTGCCGCCTGTGACTATTAGACCAAGCATCATCCTTGAGTCAGGAGAAATGAGCGAAGACGACCTGACACACAAACTCTCCGACATCATAAGGGCAAATCAAAGACTCTGGGAAAATCTTAACGCCGGAGCGCCTGAAGTCATTATTGAGGATTTGTGGGATTTGCTTCAATTCCACATCACGACATTTTTTGATAACACTGTGACAAGGATTCCTCCTGCCAGGCACAGGTCAGGGCAGCCGTTGAAAACAATCACAGAAAGAATAAAAGGAAAAGAAGGAAGAATCAGAAAGAACCTCGCCGGAAAAAGAGTCAACTACTCCGGAAGAACAGTTATATCTCCTGATACTTCAATCGGAATTAATGAAGTTGGAATTCCTTACGAGATTGCGAAAATAATAACCGTCGCAGAAACAGTAAATGATTTGAATATTGAAAAACTTAAGGAACTCGTGAAAAGGGGGTCTAAATATCCCGGGGCGAATTATATCATAAGACCAGACGGAAAAAGAAAGAAAATAACAGAAGAGTTGAAAGAGGAAATAATCAGCGAGCTTGCTCCGGGCTACAAAGTTGAGAGGCATCTTCAAAACAGAGATGTGCTCTTATTTAATAGACATCCAAGTCTTCATAAAGCAAGCCTGATGGCCCATTATGTCAAGGTCTTGCCCGGAAGAACATTCAGGTTACATCCTGCCGCCGCGACACCTTACAATGCTGACTTTGACGGAGACGAGATGAACGTTCACAGCCCTCAGACAGAAGAAGGGAGAGCAGAAGCAAGAGTGATATTGGAGGTAAAGAAAAATCTTATCTCGCCAAAAAACAACACAAACATGGTTGGATGCATTTCCGACGCTATCACAGGCGATTACCTTCTCGGGCTCGATGAATTCACAAGAGATGAAGCAAACCAAATAGCTTACAAAGCAGGGATCGACCCAAGTTTTTCAAAGAAAACAATCCACGGAACAGAAATATTCTCAGAGATACTTCCAAAAATTAATTTCTCAAACGGCAATGTAAAAATATCTGACGGAAAAATCAAGAAAGGAATAGTTGACGAGAGTCTTTTCGGAGAAGGAGGAGGCGAAATCATAAAGAAAATTGACAAAAAATACGGAAGAGACGCAGCGTTTGAAACAATCAGAAAGGTTTTTGACCTCGGGAAGAACTATATTACAGACAGAGGAATTACGATTTCTCTTGAAGACCTAAACGTCAATCAAAAAGTTGTTGATGCATCTGAAGAGATAATTAAAAAAGCCGAGAAAAAAACAGAGAACATAATTGAATCTTACAAAAAAGGAGATATTAGGGTAATCCAGGGAAAAACTCCTGAGGAATCAAGGGAGATAAAAATTCTTAAAGGTCTCAATGAGGTCAGGACGAAAATCGGTGGAATTGTTAAAAAAGAATTTCCTGAAGAGAATCCTGTCACGCACATGATAAGATCCGGAGGCGGTGGGAACATTTTGAACATAACACAAATGGCTTGCTGTGTCGGGCAGCAAGACCTTGAGGGAAAAAGAATTGATATTGGTTACGCAGACAGAACTCTTTCATTTTTCAAACCAGGAGACCTTTCTCCAAAAGCAAAAGGATTCATAAGAAGCCCGTTCATAAAAGGCCTTGAGCCAGATGAATTTTTCTTCGGAGCAATGACCGGAAGAGCAACACTTATGGATACTGCGCTCAGAACTCCAAAATCAGGATATCTTTACAGGAGACTCGCAAGCGCACTCCAGGATTTGAGATGCGAATATGACGGAACTATAAGAGACAGCAACAACAATATAATCCAGTTCAAATACGGAGATGATGAATTAGATGTCACAAAACTTCACACTGACGGGAAAATAGAGCCTGGTGAAGCGATTGGAATTGTCACAGCGCAATCTTTCGGAGAACCCTCAACACAAATGGTCTTAAGAACGTTCCACTTCGCCGGAGTTACTGAAATGCAAGTCACTCAAGGACTCCCACGACTCATTGAAATATTCGATGCGAGGAAAAAACCAAGCTCGCCAAAAATGGAGATCTACTTGAAAAGAAAATATAACAACGAAAAAGACGCCAAAATTTTTGCTGAGAAAATAAAAGAGATAACAATAAAAGACATCGCCTCTGAAATTGAGCTCGATTTTAGTAACAAAAAAATAGAGATAAAGACAGACAAAGAAGGGATAAAGCACAGCCACATCAGTGTGAAAAAAGTTGTCGAAAAACTCCGGAAGAAATTCAAGGCCAAAGAGAGAAAGAATTCAATAATCATTGAAGCCGCAGAAATGAGTTTCAAAGAAATCTATCAGTTAAAAGAAAAGTTAAAGAAAACAATTGTTTCTGGAATCAAAGGAATAAAACAGATTTTAATCGTTAAAAAGGACAGAGATTATGTGATTATGACTCTTGGGACCAATCTCAAGAAAATTCTTGAAATGGAAGAGATTAGCCCTACCAAACTTGTTTCAAATGACCTCCATGAAGTTAGAAAGATCTTCGGAGTTGAGGCGGCAAGGCAGCTCATAATTAATGAAATAAAGGAAGTGTTGAATACGCAGGGATTAATAATCGACAAGAGGCATTTAAAGTTTGCTGCAGACGCTATGACAAACACAGGCGAAGTCAAGGGTGTGACAAGAATAGGAATCATCGCCCAGAAATCTTCGATTCTCGCGCGCGCAACTTTTGAAACACCAATAAAACAATTTGTAAAATCAACTGTTAAAGGGAGTAAAGACAAACTTGCAAGTGTCATTGAAAATGTGATCCTCAACCAGGCAGTGCCAATCGGAACAGGGCTTCCGGGATTGCTCGTCGAAGTTGTCGGACCTCTCGCGAAAAAAGAATCCAAGAAGAAAAAAGTAAAGAAAGAAATTGTAAACGAGGCCAGCAAGTAATTCTAAAATCATCAATAAATTTATAAAATAAATGTTTCTAAGATTTTTGTGGCGATGGTGAATACAATCAATATGAAGGAGATAAGGTATCTGAATTTATTTGAAAAAATAATGAGGGTCAGAACGCGATTCTGTTTTAAATATAACGAGACCATAGTTTTCTGCGTTCCAAAGCATCTCGTGTCAAAAGCGGTAGGGCCTGAAGCCAGAAATATAAAAAAGATGAGCCGGATACTAGGAAAAAGGATAAAAGTTGTTGCAATTCCCCGAGGAAACAAGGACGTAAAAGTGTTTGTAAAAGCTGTTGTTAGCCCAACCACATTCAGAGAAATTGAGGTGAAAGACGACAAAGTCATAATCTCCGGCGGAAGAAACAAGGCAGCGCTCATCGGAAGGAACAAAAGAAGGCTAGCAGAGATGCAGGAGATAATAAAAAACTTCTTCGGAAAAGAGTATAAGATTGTTTGATTGAAGGTTTTCATCAACAACAACTTTTAAAAACTATTTCTTAATCCATTAAATATGGGACTGAAAAACGCGTTAAAATTGAAGAAAAGAAGGAAGAAATTTAGATGGAAAAACAAGAAATACAAGAGAAAAACCCTTAATCTGTATGCTAAATCTGACCCGCTAAAAGGCGCGAACCAGGCAAAAGGAATTGTTCTTCAGAAAATTCAAAAAGAAGCAAAACAACCAAATTCTGCTATGAGAAAATGCTGCAGGGTCCAGCTCACAAAGAACGGAAAAGTCGTAACTGCATTTATTCCAGGAAACCAAGCTCAAAAATTTATTGACGAGCACGACGAAGTCATGATTGAAAGAATCGGCGGGGCGAAAGGAAAGTCAAAAGGCGACATCCCAGGCGTCAGATTTCAGGTTATTAAAGTAAACGACCAACCATTGGACTTGCTTGTAAAAGGCAAGATTGAAAAAGGAAGAAGATGAAATTAGAAAAATTCAAAATTTTTGATTTGTATGAAACAGAAGGAATTGAGGTTAAAGACATTGGCCTGAAGTCTGCGATAAATCTTGAACCTAAGCTGGCTTTGAAGAGCCACGGCAGAAATGTTCAGAAGTTTGGTCAGACAAAAGTTAATATTGCTGAAAGGCTCATTAATAAAGTTGGTGTCGCAGGGCATCGGGGAAAAAAACATAAAGTTATGGTTGGGACTTCTTCTGGGAAATATTCGAAAAATGCAAAAATTGTTCTTGGCGCTTTTAAGATTATTAAAGAGAAAACTAAAAAAAATCCTGTAGAGATTTTAATCATGGCAATAGAAAATTCAGCACCGCGGGACGAGATAACAATAATAGAATACGGCGGAGCGAGATATCCGCAGGCAGTTGATGTTTCTCCGATAAGGCGTGTTAATTTAGCATTAAAACATCTTGTCCACGGCGCCTCTGAAAAAGCTTTTGGCAAGAAAAAAAATCTTACTCAAACTCTCGCAGAGGAAATTATGCTCGCTGCCGACGAAAATCAGGAAAGTTTTGCAGTTAAGAAAAAGATTGAAGCAGAAAAACAGGCTGACTCAGCGCGGTAAATTAGAAAGTATATTATTTATTGTAATAATCTTTTAATAAGAGTTTTTTCTCTTTTTTGTATGGCCAAAACAATAGATTTAGAAGATATGATTGTTAGGGGGTTAAATAAAGCAAGTACAAACTCTTTAGAAAGACTTAAAAAAATTATAAAAGAATCAACTTTGATTACTGCTGAAAAAAATCCTAATTTTAACCCTAATTTGTTTGAACAAAATCCTTATAAATTGATGATTAAACCAGGTTTAGAAATAGGATATGACGCAGACGTAGAAACAGCAAGAGGGTGCTATATAGAATCTGTTAGTGTTTCCCCTAACGCCAGTGTCATTTTAGCGAATAGAGAAAGTTTAGGTATTTATTACAAAGGATATAAATTTCGCATTAGTTATGGAGAAATTCCAAAGAAGTAATAATCTTCTGCAAAAATTTATAAAGCAATTTCAATAGTTTCTATTATTCTCTGTGAACTAAAAATGGTTGACGAAAAAACAAAAAAAATTCAGGAATTAATGCATCAGCAGGAAAAAATTAGGAACATAGCGATTGCTGCGCACATTGACCACGGGAAGACAACTTTCTCTGATAATCTTCTGTCCGGTGCTGGAATGATTTCTGAAGAATTGGCAGGAAAACAGCTTGCTCTGGATTTCC
The DNA here is from genome assembly GCA_964444275.1 of Candidatus Woesearchaeota archaeon. Classification (GTDB taxonomy): domain Archaea; phylum Nanobdellota; class Nanobdellia; order Pacearchaeales; family GW2011-AR1; genus ASMP01. The sequence continues at coordinate 2,867 of CAYUGD010000008.1, read as the reverse complement.
ACGAAGACGAAGCCACGAGAGGAATCACAATTGACTCGGCTTCTGTAAGCATGGTTCACAAACTTCCTGAAGGCGGCGAGAATCTGATTAATTTAATTGACACGCCAGGACATGTTGACTTCGGAGGAGACGTTACAAGGGCCATGCGCGCTGTTGATGGGTGCATTATTCTAGTCGACGCTGTTGAAGGAGTTATGCCTCAAACAGAAACAGTCGTGAGGCAGGCATTAAAAGAACTGGTCAAGCCTGTTTTGTTTTTGAACAAAGTTGACCGCCTTATAAAAGAAGTAAAGCTAACGCCGCAGGAGATGGAAGCCAGATTTGTAAAAGTAATTAATCATGTTAACGAACTTATCCGCAACATCGCACCAAAAGGTTACAAAGAAAAGTGGAAAGTCAATGTTTCGGAAGGGAGCGTTGCTTTTGGCTCTGCTTTCCATAACTGGGCCTTAAGTTTTCCTTACATGAAAAAGAAAGGAATAACATTCAAGGAAGTGATTGATGCGTACAAAAATGACAAGGTCAAAGAACTTGCAAAAAAAGCCCCGCTGCACGAAGTTGTCTTGAACATGGTTATAAGACACCATCCAAATCCTGTTCAGGCGCAGGAATACAGAATTCCAAAAATCTGGCACGGAGATTTAGATTCAAATCTTGGGAAAGACCTTGTTAAATGTAATCCAAAAGCTCAGCCTGTTTTTGTGCCAATAAAAATTGTCGTCGATAAACACGCAGGAGAAGTTGCATGTGGAAGATTGTTTTCTGGGACGATAAAGCAGGGTAATGAAGTCTATATGAATCTGGCAAAAAGAAACGTAAGAATTCAACAAGTTTCTGTTTACAAAGGAGCACAAAGAATTATTGTCGATGAAGTTCCAGCAGGAAATGTAGTCGGGGTTGTCGGCTTGAAAGATGTTTTCACAGGCGAGACAGTCAGCAAAAATCCAATTGAACCCTTCGAAGCAATAAAACACTTGTTCGAACCGGTTGTTACGAAATCCATTGAAGCAAAGAAAGCGGCAGACCTTCCAAAACTTGTCGAAGTTCTCAGACAGGTAAGGAAAGAGGACCCCTCCATAAAGATTGAGATTAACGAACAAACAGGCGAGAGCTTGATGAGTGGAATGGGGGAGCTCCATCTTGAAATCATAGAAAACAGAATAAAAGCAGAAAAAGGACTTGACGTGAAAACGTCGCCGCCAGTTATAGTTTACAGAGAGACAGTCTCAAAAGACTCACCTGTTGTCGAAGGACGAAGCCCGAACAAGCACAACATTTTTTACATCAAAGTTGCTCCGCTGGAAGACGAGGTCTATGAAGCAATAAAAAACGGAGACATTCCTGAAGGGAGAATAAAAAAGAAAAATGAAGCGGTTTCAAAAGCGCTCTCAGACCTTGGTTGGCGCGGTGATGAGATAAGAGATGTTAAAAATATTTATAATGGAAACATTTTTTTGGATGAAACGCGCGGAGAAGTTCATATTGGGGAAGTCATAGAAATGGTTCTTGATGCTTTTGAGATGGTAATGGATCAGGGGCCTTTAGCTCGTGAACCGTGCATGAAACTTAAAATCTCTCTCACTGACACAAAACTTCACGAAGACGCGATTCACAGAGGTCCAGCGCAAGTTTATCCTGCAGTTAGAGAAGCAATCGTTGAATCAATGAAAAAAGCAAATCCATATCTTCTCGAACCATTACAAATTAATTTGATAGAAATGCCTAATAAATTCTTAGGAGAAGTTACAAAACTCGTTGGAGGAAAAAGGGGGCAAATGCTTGAGGTCAAACAAGAAGGAACACAGGCAGAAATGAAGGCAAAACTTCCTGTCGCAGAGATGATTGGCTGGAGCAACGACCTGCGTTCAGCAACAGAAGGAAGAGGCACGAGCTCGCTTCTTGACCAACTCTTCGAAAAAGTTCCTGCAAGCATCCAGCCAGAAGTTGTAAAGAAAATCAGAAAAAGAAAAGGGCTTTCAGAGAACCAATAATCTTATAATCACAAAAATTCTTTCTTGAACATGGAAAAAGAAAATTCAAAATTAATTTTTTCTCTAATTTCTTTAGCAGTTTTCTTTTTTTTATTAATGGGTATCGTAGTTGCGGGCGGCTTTCAAGTTGACACCCTAGTAAATCAAAAAATTTCTTTGTTGCAGAACAGCTTCCTTGACAAAATTTTTAATTTTCTCGGAATTTATCTTAAAAGGATTCTGATTGTGCTGGGAGCGATTTCAATCTCTGCTCTTTATCTCGGAAAAAGAAAAATAGAATCTTTGGTTCTCGCTGTCAGTCTTGTTTCAGGATATCTTTTTGAACAGATTGTAAAATTCATAATCCAGAGACCTCGTCCTGGAGGGAGTTTGTTTCAAGAATCAGTCTATGGTTTCCCGAGCGGACATTCTATTTTCGCCGCCATACTCTTCCTTTCACTAATTTATTTTTATAAAGACAGAATAAAAAATAATTTTCTAAAAAAAAGTTTCATTTTAATAAATCTCTTGCTGATTTTGTTTGTCGGCTTTAGCAGGATTTATATCGACGCGCACTGGTTTACCGACGTGGTCGGAGGATATGCGGCAGGATTTTTAGTCACGGTTGTTGTTTTGTGGGTTTTTAGTGAGAAAATTTTGGAGGAGTTCTGATAAACAAAAAATTTATAAACCCAATTTTTTATTAACAATTATTAAAAAATTCTTCGCGAATTTCACTTAAGATGGCTAAAGAAAAACCAAACATGAATGCGGTCTTTGTCGGTCACGTTGACGCAGGAAAGTCAACAATAGTAGGAAGACTTCTTTTTGATACAGGAGCTGTTTCTGAGCAGGAGATGACAAAACTCAAACAAGAATCTGAAAAGCACGGAAAAG
>CAYUGD010000007.1:0-12317 GCA_964444275.1 Candidatus Woesearchaeota archaeon | reverse complement strand
CACAGGGAACACATATGCTTTTTGTGGGCAGGAAAGAACTTTGAGAGCTGGGGGAGAAGAGGTACCTGCTGTAACTTGTTATGAACTTTCAACTAATTCAAGTTATGCTATATACGGGATTGACCCCTGCCCACAATTAGAATCAGAATGTGCTGAGTTGTTGGAAGGAACTGAATAAAATGTGTGCTGATATTGATGGTGAAGGGGGATAAAATGTGTAGTGATATAGATGGGGCAGGCGGGTAGTTATAAAAAATAAATGGAAACAAAGAATGCACAAAAAGTTGTCAGAATTATTGCAGGAATAATCTTTGCGTTGTCGGTATTCACTCTGATTTCTATTATTACGGGTTGTGTTAACAACAGCTATCTTGGATTTGAATTATGTCTCGTTTTTCTTTTTTCCTTTTTTGGCCTTCCTATACTTATTGGAATTGTTTCTTCAATAGGGCTGTGGAAATATAAAAGATGGGCACAGATTCTAATTATAATCACATTTGCAATTGCTTTTATTTTTTCTCTTATTAAAACGATTGATATGGGGGGTTGGTCTTATATTGAGAGATTTCCTCTTGTTGGAGTTTTAATTATATTTTCTATTCTGTTTATTTACCTCTTTGCATTCAATAAACCAATAAAAAGAGTATTCTCAGAAAGATAAAAAGTTTATTAAATAAATCAGTTTTCTCTTAATTATGGATTATGCTGTTCCGCAAAAACGAAAGAAAAAGAAAGACAAGAAAAAAGAAAAGAAAAGGCATCCTTACAAAAAAGGCGGAAGGGAGAGAACGAGAGAAAGTAAAAGGAAAGGCGATAAGAAAAATAAAACAAATTTATAAATATTAATTTTCTTTCTAATTTATGTTAGAGGTGATTTTCCTTTCTGTTCTTGCAGCAGTGTGGCTTGCGTTTGCGACATTTCAGGATGTGAAAAACAGGGAAATCGCGAACTGGATTAATTTTAGTCTTTTGATTTTTGCGCTTGGGTTCAGGTTTTTTTATTCTCTTTTTCTTGATGGCTTTGGATTTTTTTATCAGGGAGTTATTGGCGTGGCAATCTTTTTTTTACTTTCGAACATTCTTTATTACAGCAGATTTTTTGGCGGCGGCGATTTCAAGCTTTTAATTTCTCTTGGTGCTATCCTGCCGTTTTCAGCAAGTTTTTTAACAAACATAAAAATTTTCGCAATTTTCTTTTTGCTTTTCTTTTTTATCGGAGCTTTTTATACAATTCTTTCTAGCATTTATCTGAGCGCATTTAATTTTAAAAAATTCAAAAAAGAATTCTCGCGTCAGTTTGGCTTGATAAGAAAAAATAATTTTCTATATTTTGTTCTGTTTTCTGGTCTTGTTGTTATGGTTTTCGGATTTTTAGAGCCTGTGTTCTTCGCGTTAGGAATCTTAATCTTTCTCCTGCCGTATCTTTATGTTTACACAAAAGCGGTCGATGAGTCCTGCCTTGTTAAAAAAGTTGACGCGAAAAATCTCACTGTCGGCGATTTGCTTTACAAAGATGTTAAAGTTGGAAAGAGAAAAATCAAGGCGAGCTGGGACGGATTAAAGGAAAATGAAATAAAAAAGTTGAAGAAGAGGAACAAAAAAGTTCTAATCAGAAGCGGGATTCCTTTTTCGCCTGTTTTTTTAATTAGTTTTTTAATTCTGATTTATCTATGGCAAACAGGTTTATTTGAAATCTTGCTGGATTTTTTATGGAATTCTTCTTGGTAGCCAGGTTTTCTCTCCCGATTTCTTAGAAACAGATTTTTTCATTTTTCTGATTTTTCTCTCTTTCTCTTTTGAAAGTGTTTTTTGAAGTTCGGAGAGTTCTTCTGGTTTGGCGCGTTTTCTCTTAGAAGGTGTCTTGTTTTCGTAAATTGGTACGACATTGATTATCTCGTGTCCGAAAATATTTGTTGATGAGATTTCGACTTTTTTCGCTTTTAATTTCGCTTTTAATTTTTTCCCAATTTTTTTCGCGAGTGAAAACGCCTGCGAGGGGATTTTCTCAGAAGAGGAAATGTGCTCTTTTGGGATGATTATTGCGTGGCCTTTTGAAAGCGGGTTTATCTCGAGAACAGCTAGCGCTTTTGCATTTTCTTCAATTTTATAAGAGTCAATCTGGCCTGCGACAATAGAACAGAAAATACATTGATTTTGAGACTGCGCTTCTGATCCTGCCACTTTAATTTTATTTCTTTCCAAAAACTCTTCAAGCTGTGCAGAATCCATCGCCAAGATTTGTTTTTTCGCGAATTCTTTTTTCTCAGCCGGGAATCTTTTTTCTATTTGTTCAATTATCTGTTTTTTTACAGCTCTTGCCTGTTCAGAAGTTAACATATTCAGAAAAGTTAAAAGTTATTAATAAAATTATTGGTATTAGAATTAACCGATTGCTCTTCTCATGTCAATCACTTCAACAGAGTTGACGCCTTCTACTTTTTTCATCTTCTCTTCAAGTTTTTCCAGTTCTCTTTCTTCAGGCCAGCCGAACAGAACAATCAGGGCGTTAAGACCAAAAGCAATTGGCTTGATTTCAATTTGCGGTTTTCCGGATTCAGATTTTTCCAGAATTCCTTTAACCTTCTCTTCAATCTCTTTTATGTCTGTCTCAGGAGATTCTGGCATCACTTTTATTTTTACAGCAACTGTTCCCATTTTTTATTGGGAAAAAGAAAGTTTATAAATATTGGGTTGAGATTTTTTATCACAATACTTAAAAATTAGTAATTTTTATTCAGTAAATGGCGCAAGATAATTACGAGAGAATTGTTGAAAAGATTTCAAAACGTTCTGGTTTAGGCAAAGACGAGATTGAAGCCAAGATTAAAGCCAAGAGGTCGAAACTTTCGGGGTTGATTAGTAAAGAAGGGGCTGCGCAAGTTGTTGCTTCTGAGTTAGGGATTTCTTTTGAGGGCGAGAATCTTAAGATTGACGAGTTGCTTCCCGGAATGAGAAACGTGAACGTTGTTGGAAAAGTAATAAGAATTTCTCCTGTGAGGACGTTTAAAACAAAAAACGGAGAAGAATCAAAAGTTGTAAATCTTTGGATAGCTGACGACAGCTCGAACGTGAGGAGTGTTTTGTGGGATACGAATCATGTTTCCTTAGTTGAAAAAGGGGAGATTAAGGAAGGAGTTGTTGTTGAGATTAATAACGGAGCGATGAGAGACAATGAGATTCATTTAGGGAATTTCTCAGATATAAAAGTGAGCGACGAGACTTTTAAGGAGGATGAACTTGTCACAGAAAAAGTTTTTCATAAAAAGAAAATCTCTGATTTGAAGAAGGGCGAGTCTGCGAGCACGAGAGCGTTTGTTGTCCAGGCCTTCGGTCCGAGGTATTTTTCTGTCTGTCCTGAATGCGGGAAAAAAGTTGAGTCAGAAGGTCAGGATTTTGTTTGCAAGACGCATGGCAAAGTCATTCCTAAGAAAAAAGCAGTTATGACTCTTGTTCTTGACGATGGCACAGATTCAATTCGTGCGGTCATGTTTCACGAGTCGCTTAGAGGGTTTGGGATTGAAGAATCTGAAATTGAAAACCAGGAAATTCTTTCAAACAAAAAAGAAGACCTTCTCGGAAAAGAGATGATTTTCTCAGGCAATGTCAGAATTAATAATTTTTTCAACAACCCAGAGATTATTGTTGAGGACGCGAGAGAAGTCAATGTTGACGAAGTTATAAAAGAGCTTGAGAAAGAATAAAATGGACTTAATCACAATTATTTTGCTCGTTGTTTTTCTTGTGGGGCTTGTGATTGCTTACCTGATTGGAAAGGGTGTTGGGGCGAAAAGCCGGGACCGGCATTGGGAAGCAGAAATTCCTGTTCACAGAAAAGACGCTGTTTTGAGGTCAAGAGCAGTAATCGGCGGTCAGTTTTCAGAACAATTAGCTCCGTTTCTTCCTGATTTTAAATACAAGCCGACAGAGTGCAGATTCATCGGAAAACCTGTTGATCTGATTGTTTTTAACGGAATGGATGACAAAAACATAAATGAAGTTGTTTTTGTTGAGGTCAAGAGCAGAAATTCAAGATTATCTTCTTCTGAGAAAAAGCTGAAAAAAGCGGTTGAAAACAAAAAGGTGAGGTGGGAGGAATACAGGATTCCTGAGGATTTAACAAAAAAAGATTTAGATGTTTTTGATTTTTCCGAGAAAGCCTAATATATATCTCAGAGACAAAGAATCTTTATAAATGCCTGCTTTTTTAGAGAATTATGGCTGCAAAGACTGATAAAAAAGAAGTTAAAAAAATTAAAGATGCTGTTTCTGGTTCTAAGAAGAATGAGAAAGAGCATAAATTGACAGATTTGCCTGGCGTGGGTCCTGCGATTTCTTCAAAGCTTGAGGCGGCCGGGATTTATGATTTGATGGGCTTGGCAGTGATGACTCCTCCTGACCTTTCTGAGGCCTCTGGAATGAGCGAGGCTGTGGCCAGAAAAGCAATACAGGCAGCTCGCGGTATGATGGACCTTGGGTTTGTTGAAGGAATAGAATACGCAAAAAAGAGAGAGAGCATAAATTATATTACAACAGGAAGCAAAAATTTTGACGATCTTCTTGGGGGAAGAGGAGTGGAGAGCAGGGCAATTACAGAGGCTTTTGGTGCTTATGGCTCTGGGAAAACGCAGGTCGGTCTGACTCTTGCGGTGAATGTTCAGCTTCCTGTGGAAAAAGGCGGCGCGAACGGAAAATGTGTTTTTATCGACACAGAAGGAACTTTTAGACCTGCAAGAATAAGACAGATTGCAGAGCATCTTGGAGCAAACCCTGAAAAAGTTCTAAAAAATATTTTCATCGCCCGTGCGTTTAATTCAGACCACCAGATTCTTCTTTTGGACAAGGTTTCGGAAATGATAAAAAATGGGGAACCTATAAAACTCTTAATTATTGACAGCTTGACAGCTCATTTCCGTGTGGAATTTACAGGGCGTGGGCAACTGGCAGACAGGCAGCAGAAACTCAACAGATATATTCACCAACTTATGAGGATGGCCGAAACGCACAATTTAGCAGTTTATGTGACAAACCAGGTTATGGCAAATCCTGCGCAGCTTTTTGGCGACCCAACGACAGCAATTGGAGGGCATATTGTCGGACACGCTTCAACATACAGAATTTATCTCAGAAGAGGGAAAGGCGGAAGCCGCGTGGCTAAAATGATTGACTCTCCAAACCTTCCAGACAATCAGGCGGTTTTCAATATAACTCAGGGGGGGGTTGTTGATTAATTTGAAAAATGCCCCTACCAGGACTTGAACCCGGGTCTTAACCTCTTCGCGAGCTCTCGTTACAGACAAGTTTAATTGTCTTGAAAAACATCGCTCACCGCAAGGTCACATTCTATCCAACTGAACTATAGGGGCCGTTCTTATTTGTTATAGGGCAATTTTCAATTTATTTAATTTGTCCTTTATCTAAATTTTTAAGAATCCTATTATTCTTAATTTATTATGGAAGTGATTGCTGACCTGCATATTCATTCGAGATACGCCCGCGCAACCTCAAAGAACATTTCTATTGAAAATCTTGAGAAATATGCAAGGATAAAAGGTGTTAATCTGCTTGGGACAGGGGATTTCCAGCATCCTGAGTGGAGAAAAGAGATTGACGAAAAACTTATTGAAGATGATAAAGGGATTCTTCGGACTGCAAATGGTTTTCCTTTTATTTGGCAGACAGAAATAAGTTTGATGTATGGACAGGGCGGAAAAAGAAGAGCTGTGCATCTTGTTGTTCTCGCGCCAAATCGAGAGACCGCAGACAAAATTACAAATTATCTTAAAAGTAAGGGGAGGATTGATTATGACGGAAGGCCTATTTTTGGAATTCCGTGCCCTGAATTCGTTAGGGCTTTAAAGAAAATTAATGATAAAATTGAAATTATCCCTGCTCATTGTATGACGCCGTGGTTTGGAATTTTCGGAAGTAAATCTGGCTTTGATTCTTTAAAAGAATGTTTTCAGGACCAGACAGACAAAATTTATGCTGTTGAATCAGGATTGTCAGCAGACCCTGAGATGCTCTGGAAATTTGAAGAAGTTGCTTCAGGAGTGAACATCATAAGCTCTTCAGATGCTCATAGTTTTTGGCCGTGGAGAATTGGGAGAGAAGCGACGATTTTTGAAATTCCTGAGCTAATTTACGAAAATATAATTCGGGCAATAAGAACAGGGCGCGGAATTAAAGCAACAGTAGAAACGCCGCCTGAATACGGAAAGTATCACTGGGACGGGCACAGAAATTGTGGTTTTTCGTGTTCTCCTGAAAAGACAAAAGAGCTGAAAGGGATTTGCCCTGTTTGCGGCAAGCCCCTAACAATCGGCGTGGATTACAGAGTTGAAGAAATCTCAAAGTATCCTAAAGGGTTCAAACCAGAAACCGCGAAATCTTTTTACAAACTTTTGCCTCTACACGAAATTATTTCTCTTGCCACAGGAAGCTCTATGCAAACCAAAAAAACATGGGAAATATACAATTCGATAATAAAAGAATTTGGAGATGAGTTTAATGTTTTGTTGAAAGTGCCAAAGGAAAAACTTTTAGCTCACATAAATGAGAAAATTGTTTTTCTGATTTTAAAAAACCGCGAAGGAAAAATATTTGTTAAACCAGGATTTGACGGCGAGTATGGAAAAGCCCTGCTTGATGAAAAACAGGCGACGTTAGGATAGTCGCTTGGTTTGCCTCCTTACAAATTTATAGTGTGCGTCAGAAGTTTTTTTGCCGCATTTCGGGCAGTTTTCTTCCAGAGTGTAAATTCTGCAGGCCTTGCAAATTTTTAGATTGCTCATAAGTCATTATTTGACGAGATTATATTGACGAGATATCTTTTTAGTTTTGGATGGAAAGAAGTTGTAAAATATTTTTCTAACTCTTTTGGGCTAACCCATTTTAGTTCTTTTAAGTTCTCTCCGCTTTTTTGCTTTCCTTTAACCGCTTCACACATGAAATAAATTGCCAGCAAGTCCCTTTTTTCTTCATAAGTTTTGGCAAACACAGCACCGAGATTTTTGACTTCAAGTCCTGTTTGGTTTTTTATTCTTTCTTTTAGTGTTTTATTTACTTCTCCATCGTCCGCAAGTCTGCCGCCTGGGAAACACCAGCTTGTTTGAGGAAGATAAGGGTCATTCTCTCTTTTCCCGATTAGAATTTTTCTTTCTTCTGGGTCAAAAATTATCCCGAGAACAATTACGCTGAACTGATTTATAGGTTTTGTCTTTTCCATTTTCTAACCATAATAATCATAAAAATCTCCGCTTTTAAGCTTTGTGATTCTGGATTTCAGAAAGAAAAAATTCACTCTTTTTTCAGAAATCTCTTTTACTTCTCGAAAATGCTGAATTAATCTTTGGTTTTTTGCGTGCTGAATTCAATCTTTTTTGACCTTGCCTTTTTCTCGAAATTCGCGAGCACACTTTTCATTTTGCGGTCAGCTTTTTTCACATCTTTAGTTTGTTTTTCAAGAATATAATTTCCTGCAGAAGTGTATTTTATTTCAGAATTCTTTACTTTTTTAGATAATTCTTTTAACAGCTCTTTTATGAGATTTATTCCGTCGGGTTCTGTGGTTGTGGCAAATATCTCTTTTTTGAGCGTGGATTTTTTCTGCCTCTGACTTTTTATTATTTCAATTATCTTCTCTGCGTTCTTTTTTCCAACTAGGTTTTCAAGTTCTTTTTTTTCTTTGAGCGAGTCTTTCGCTTTTTGCAGAAAATCGTAGATTCTTTCTTTTCCTTTAATTTTTTCAATTATTTTTTCCGCCGACCCGCCGACTACGCTTTTTATTATTTTTTCATAATTTTTCTTAATTTCGTATTCTTTTTTGACTTCTTTTGCTTCCTCTTTTGTCACGCGTCTCAAAGAGAGTTCGACTCCGCTTTTGAGAATTCTTAAAACTTTGCATGCTATTTTTTTCTTTGGGACCACGTAGTTTCTAATGTTCCTTATTCGTCCGGATGCAACTTCGCTGAAAACAATAGAACCCTCGATTTCTTTATTGTTTAAGTGGATTTTTACAAAAACATTTGTTCCTACGATTCTGTCTACTGTGCAGAGCACAATGTCTCCTTCCTCGATTTCTGCGTGAATTTCTCTTGTCATATAGATAGGTAAGATGATGTGTTTTTAAGGGTTGCGTCTTAGAATTAGTTAATTTTTACCATCTCGATTTTGAGATTTTTTTTCAAGACTTTTAAGAATTCTTTTTCTTTGTCTTTCTGGACTAAGCAGCCAGCTGCAAATTCATGCCCTCCGACTTCGCCACTTCCGAGGTCTTTTATCGCGGAGCCCAGAACTTCGCGGACGTTGCGCCCGTTTCTTCCGACGCTCCTTGCTGAGACTTTTATTTTGTCATCGTAATAAGCCATTGTTGTGATGATTGTTCCTTCGTCGTATCTTGGCGAGTTCGAGAGAATGCTTGCTATTGTTCCGACGATTGTGTCCTTAATTTTATCGCGCGCGTGGATTATTACAAACCCTCTTCCCTGAATTTTTTCTGCCTTTGAAACAAAATCAAGTCCTGAGATTATGTGTTTCTTATATTTTGCATGAATCTCTTCTGCGTCCTTTTTTGCATTTGGAAGCTCGAGACAGAATCGCAGTGCCGCCTCGCTTTTCCCGAGCCTTGAGCAGGCGTTAACCATCGCACTTAATTCGCGCGCGTCCTCTAACTTATTGAAGAATTTAAGAAGATATATATTTCCAATCATTTTTCTATTTTTTTCTTTAGGGTTTCTTAGAAGTATTGATGTTATCAGTTTTTTCATTTCTTCTTCATTGAATTCCATGAGACTTTTGTATTTTCCGTTTGAGGGTTTTATTCCCGCCTCTCTTAATATTTCAGTAACTCCGTAAGGATTTCCTGTGACTCCAGGGATGTATGGTTTTGAGCTGTATTCGAGGGCTTTATTTACCGGTCTGGTTGATGGATAGATAAGGAGACCTCTTTTCTTTTTTATGTTTCCGTTGAAAGTCTCGCCACTGATATCTTCGAGAGTTTTTATGTTTTCTTCCATGATGTCTCCAATCATTCCCAGGACTGCAAGTTTTGCGAACTTTTTATTTTTAGGATTTATTTCGTTGCAGAAAAGGTAAGTCAGACCAGAACCGCTGATTTTTTCCCCGTTGAGCCATGAATTGACCATCTCAATTTCATCTGGAATTTCTTGAACAACCTCGTGATGGTCGATTATAAACACCTCTTTCAGGCCTGCTTTTTTCATATGTTCAAGACTTCCTGACGCAAGGTCAAGAAATAAAATTACCTTGTTTTGAGAGTGCTGCGAAAGTTCATGGATAAATTTTTCTTCGAGAGATTTAAGAATTTTTACAGAAAATTTTCTATCAAGTCTTTTCAGCGCCTGAATCATTATCGCTGCAGAAGTTATTCCGTCGGTGTCGAAGTGACTTACTACCAAAATTTCTTTTCCCTCTGTTTTCTCCAAAAATTTTTCAGCTGCTGATTTTATGCTATCTTTCAGAGAATCCTTTTTCCTCTTTTGCATTTTAATTAAATTATTTTATGGTACTTCTTGATTCTTCTCAGCTTTGAAGCAATCCTTTCCTTCTCTCTCATAGCTCTCTTATCCTGCCTGTTTTTTTCGTAGTGGTTCTTTATTCGTTCAAGTTTTTTTTCTATATTTGCCACGTCAGGATTAGTATGCTTCTTTTTTTCTTCCACTGTTTTTAAATTTTCTTTGCCAGATTTCTTTTGCATTTTATAAGATAAAGGGATTTATTTTTAAACTTTATTGTGTGTCTTTTTGAGGTAAAGGATTTTAAATGTTAAAATCTTTGTTTTAAAGGAAAATGGGGAAGATAATCGGGGTGGTTAGCTTGAAGGGAGGTGTTGGAAAGACGAGTGTTGTCGCGTCTTTGGGTTCTGCGCTTTCAGAGTTTGGAAAGAAGATTTTACTGATTGACGGGAATTTGTCTTCGCCGACTCTGGGACTTCATCTTAACGTCATAGAACCCGAGAGAACTCTTCATCATGTTCTTAACAGGAAGGCACGCACAAAGGACGCAATTTACAAGATTTACGGAATGGAGGGGCTTCATGTCATGCCTGCCTCTATTTTCAATAAAATTAATGTAAGTCCTTTGCATTTGAAAAACAGAATTAAAGGTTTGAAAAGAAAATATGATATTATTCTGATAGATTCTTCGCCTGCACTTGACGAGGAGACTCTAGCAGTTATTCTTGCGTCTGACGAAATTCTTGTGGTTACCACGCCTGACCGCCCGACGCTGAGCGCGACGATGAAGGCAGCCAAACTTGCAAAACAGAGAGGGACTCCGATTTCCGGGCTTGTGTTAAATAAAGTTCATAACAAGGATTTTGAAGTTTCTTTTGATGATATTGAGGAGACGCTGGAGATTCCTGTGCTGGCGGTGATTCCTTATGACCTGAACATGCTCAGGTCTTTGTCAGAGATGAAGCCGTACACCTCGCGCAATCCAAATTCAAAAGGAAGTGTTGAATACAAAAAACTTGCAGGTGTTCTGGTCGGCGAGAAATACAAGCATTCAACTTTAAAAGATTTTTTCAGAAGAATTATGCCAAGCAGGCAGGAAATCAACAGAGAAATTTTTTACGACAGGATTTTTAAGGAGTGAGAAGATAAATTAAATTTCTTCACGTATTGTTTTATCCATATCTTCTGTTAATACCCCTGTTTTACAATACTCTTCCAATTGGCTATCATTTAATTTTAATAGTGGTTCAAGGTGAGATGCAATAACTGTTGTTTCTACATGGTGTAATGTAGTTAAAATTAAAAATGACTTTAACATTTTTTCAATTAATTCTTCATCAGTAATTCTCTCATATTCTTTCCACTTACCGTTAACTTCTTTTGTAAAAACTAAAAAGTTTGGTTCTTCAAAATGGGTGTGTTCATGGTTGATTGGATTTCTTAACTCTCCCTTCAGAATGTCTTTTATTAAAGATAAATCAATAGAATATTGGTTTTCTAGTTCTTCTACCTTCTTTTCTAGATTAGGTAAATTCAAATATTTTTCCTGAGGATTTAAGCCTGACAAAAAAATAATTCTTTTCAACTTTGCCCATAGAATTTCAAGTATTGAAGCGTTAGATATTTTTAGTAACGGTATATCTTCACTTTTTGGAATTGTTTTTTCTTGATGACTTTTGACAGATCTTTCCATTTCCTTAACAGCCTGAATAACGGAACCATCTCTTTTATCATCCTTAAAAGATTTAGCTGAGATTAATCTCTTTTCAAGTAATTTCCCTATAAGATCTGAATATTGTTTATGGAAATTTTTGTAGGTTAAGAGTAAATCTGGTCTGTTCTGAGTAAGACCTAGTTTTGCTAATCCTTCAGCAAAATTATCTGTTTCTGAAATAAGTTTTTTTATGCTTTCCCTTGGTTTTTCCAGAAATTTTGCTTGCCTTTTTTTTATTTCTTCGAAAATATCCATTTTTTTCAAAATAGCCCTGCCAGGATTCGAACCTGGGTCACAGCCTCCAAGGGGCCGTATACTTGACCACTATACTACAGGGCTCAAAAAAGAAATATCAAATTAATTTATAAGGTTTCTGATTGTGGTCAGTGCTTATAGCGTCCTCTTTTCTCAACTTTTTTTAGTTGTTCTAAAACTTTTTTGTGTTCTTTGTAATGCGCGTATCCCTGAAGAACTTTTTTGAAAAGGGCCTGCCAGTGTTGGAAATGTTTTGCTTCTAAAGCCTGCCTGAGCAGATGCAGGTCAACTGCCTTGTCTTCGATTTTATGACTTATGAAGCCAAGCCCGAAGTCGATGAAATATATTTTTTCTTTTTTCAGAATCATGTTGCTTGTGGTTAAATCTCCGTGGATGATGTCTTTGCTGTGGAGTTTTGCGATTGATTCTCCGATTTGTTTGCAGATTTCTTCCTGTTTTTTTAATGAGAAATTGTCTAAGTGCTCGGAGAGTTTTTTGCCGTCGACGAAGGGCATTTTTATTTTGTTGAATTCTTCAGAAGTTAGGGGTTTTGGCGAGTTGATTATTTCTGATGCTTTGATAAGAAGTTTTGTTTCTGCTTTTGTTCGTCTTTTGCGGATTGTTTTGTCGAGTTCAGGATGTCTGTAAGATTTTGAAATCCTGTCCTTGATAATTAAATTGTCTTTTTCATCTAAAAGGATTTTTGCTTCTGCTCCTTGCTGGATGGTTTTCATTTTTTGGGTTTGTTTTTATTTAATTATTACCTATTTCATATGAGGAGCTACAAATTTCCAATAGAGAAATAAGACAATTAACATCAAAATTGGAGCAGATTCTAAAAATTGTATAATACCAACTTCAGTGGGGATTATCAA
>CAYUGD010000006.1:0-14053 GCA_964444275.1 Candidatus Woesearchaeota archaeon | reverse complement strand
CAAGAGTATAAATTGCTAAAAACTGAAGAGCAATTAAAAAAGGCAAGCTTAAAATCAGAAAAGCCCTGTCTATAAAGATATTTAAAATCCCCCCAAATATCAAAAGAATTATCTCTAAACCAACTACAATTCCCACACCTCCTAGCCCATATTTTAACCAGGTTTTCATTATCTTATTATAACTCTTTTTAATTTTTAAATATTACTTGCTTCTGGCTCTTCGAACTTTTCTCTTTCGTTTTTCTTTCCTAAGGCGTTTCCGCTGCCATTTCCATCTCATTTGCCTTTTTTTCTTCCAGCGTCTTGATGAACGTTTCATAATAATACCTCAAATTGTGTTTTGCGAAAATACATACTTCCTTTTATAGAAATTTGTTTTTAAAGTTATCTGTCTAAATTAAAAGTTTAATAAAAATAAATAAATAAAAAATAAAAATTATCTTTTTCTTTTCTTTCTTGATTTCTTTATTGATAGACCTTCGTTTGTGTCAAGAACGGCTTTGATTGCGACTATCAATCCTGCGGCTCCGACGAAAGCTATGAAACTTCCAAGAGCAGTTGTTAGATAGTTGTAAAGCCAGCTTAGTCTTAGCTGTGAAAGTGCACTAATTCCGCTAACTCCCAAGATAAGTAGGACTAATACTGCAATCAGGAATGTAACTGAGTTCTTCCTTGATATATTAAGGAATCCTACAAGTAATCCAAGAATGAACAAAATCAGTACAAGGGTAGCAAGAGTCACTACACCAGTTAAGAAAAATGATAGAAGCGATAGTATTACACCAATCAAAAAGGCCCACTTTCCTATGTCTTGTGCTGTCATTTTCCACCTCCTTTTATCTTTTTAATAGGAAAAATCTCTTTAAATATCTTTTGCCGTCGTCTGAAAGAAATTTCAGTTATATCTTAGCAAAATTTTATAACTAATAAAGTAGGTAATTAACAAGACGCAGATTGAATAACTCATGAACAGGTGATAAGGGATTGTGATTGTTTTTATTCCATCAATAATCATAATTGCAAATGCCGCGAGGAGCAAGAACAAGAAAGTTATTCGCAAGGCTTTTGTTGCGACAAATTCCATTCTTTCATCAACTTTCTTTTGTTTTTTCTTTGTTAAAAGCCTGACGGTCGCGATGATGAGCCCGATAAAACCAATATAAATCAGCCAATTACCAATTCCGCCAAATATCTCAAAATTCGGGCTTCCGATTTTAAAATGATTTAAGATTAGCCCTACTAAAATTAACACTAACCCCCAGCCATATATTATTTTTGCTCTTGTTTTGTTCTTCATCTGAATAAATCCTCTACTTTACATTTAAATGTCCTGGCAAACTTCAGAGCTAAAGGCAGTGAAGGGATGTATCTTCCATTCTCAATTGAGATTATTGTTTGCCTTGTGACTCCTGTTTTCCCGGCCAGTTTTTTCTGTGTCATTTTATTCTTCTCTCGATATTTTTTTAACTTGTTTTTCTTCAGTGCCATCTGCCATTTTGTAAAGCTTACTATACGTAAAGTAAACTATACTTTATAAATGTTCGGTTTTAGAAGGGTGATGGAGAAATGCCCCCGCCGAGATTTGAACTCGGGTCACGGCCGTGAGAGGGCCGCATTCTTGGCCTCTAAACTACAGGGGCTATTATTCATATAGGAAATGTGTTTAAAAGAATTGTGTTCGTAATCTTATTCTTGTTACTAGGCGCAGAGTTCTCTATTAAAATTTTCCAGATTTATTTCACGAGAAAGACTTTGTCATTAGGTCTCACTTTGTCAGGAACCTTGATTCCGATATGGTCTCCTTTTTTTGCGCTCTTAACAGCTTTTCTTTCTATCTGCATACTTTTTACAGGCACCTCAAAATCAGTCGTGTGGCCTTTTATATGGACCTTGTCGCCGACCTTAAGTGTGCTGGAAAGCTTTATAGCAGCAACTCCAACATGGCTAAAATAGCTCGAGACCACTCCAATCTTTTTCTCCTTTTTTTCTTTTTTTTCAGCTTCTGCCATATTTTCTACAAGAATTAAGGATATTTAAATTTAGTGATTTTGGGTTTTAAATTATACTGAAAATTACTTTTTTCTTTTAGATTTGATTATTAAAAAGATTGTTAGAATTACAAGAAATAATGCTGTTCCAAAATATGCTAAAAAATTGGTTTCTGGTTCTGGAAAGAGAAATAAGACCGCTAGTCCTGCCAGGATTACTATAGGAATTAATGTTTGAATTTTCATTTATTTAATGTTTGGGAGTTTCTTTTCATAAAATAGCCCTGCCAGGATTCGAACCTGGGTCACAGCCTATCTCTCGACTAAGCCCGATATTGATTGGAAAATTTCCGCTCGCGAGCTTGTTCGACCAGAGGGCTGCATACTTGACCGCTATACTACAGGGCTGTTTGAAAGTATGTTTTCTTGAGTATTAAAATATTACTCATCTTCCCAAAAAGGATAAATTTAAATTTCTAGTTTCTCTTTTGTGAACATGTTCAATAAAACGCATTTAGTTATAGGTCTCTTTGTAGCACTCTTTTTTCTTCCCTATGTGAATAATAAAATTGTTTTTTTTCCGATTGTGCTGATTTCCAGTTTTATTCCTGACCTTGACACGATTATTTTTCCACAGAAGGATTACAGAATACTCAGAATGCTTAAATCAGAATCTTATAAGAATTTTATGCACAGCTACACTTTTTGCATAATGCTTTCTTCTGTCCTTGCGTTTTTTTATCCTATTCTGGCTTTGCCTTTTTTTCTCGGGTATTCTTTTCATTTGTTTTTTGATAGCCTGACGGTTAACGGGATTGCTCCTTTCTGGCCGTTCAGAGTCAAGACAAAAGGATTCATTGTTCCTGGCGGTGTGGTTGAAAAAACGATTACAGTAATTATCGGGCTCTCGTGCCTGTTTTTGGTTTTGAGATATCTTTTTTAGGAAAAGTTTTTATAGATCCTCTACTTCTGTAAAACAAGGAAAATGATAAATTTTGTTCTTATCGTGATAGCGGCGTTGTTAGTTGTTTTTATCTCGTTCAAAATTAATAACGCGAGCACGACTCTTTTATGGCGTATCTCTTTGATTGGAATTGCGTTCCTTCTCTTGATGGTTTACATAATCTTTTCGGGAAACGGGATTAGCAATATTGAAGACATGTCAGATGCTGCGCAAACATATCTTTCGTGGCTGAGTAGCGCTGGCTCAAAAATAGGTAAAGTCACAAGTTATGTTTTTAATCAGGATTGGAGGGAGGATAAAGATAACAGAACAGGAATAGGTTAAAATGAAATTTATCGTTCTTATTGTTATAAAGTTTCTTTTCATCTCGGCTTTGTTTATAGTCAGCAACGGGAATTTGCATTTGAGCGACGCTGAACAGAGAGAAGTTTTTTTCGATTCTTATGGTGCCTGGTTCAAGAGCGTTTTCAATCAGGGCGTTGAGATTTTAGGATATGTTGTAGAGTCGAAGTGGCTTCCTGAAAACGAATTCAATGGGGGCTAGTCTGCATAAGTTTTAAAAACTCTGGCTTCCAGATTATATCATAAAATGGCGAAAAAAAAGAGTGCGAGAAAAAAGAAAAGTTCTAAGTCAAGAGCCAAGTCAAATAAGAATGTTTCTGTAAAAAAAAGAACCGAACTCGCCTGGAGGAAATTTCTTTTCTTCCTTATGATTTTCCTGGTATCCTTCGTGTTTTTTAGTCTCTCAATAAATGAACTTTTCAAGAATTTCTTTGGGATACTTTCAGTGGTCTTTGGATTTTTGTCGTTTGCGTTTTTAGTTATCTTTATTATTTTCTTGCTTCTTAAGTCAGATAAAAAATCCAGAAAGAAGAAGTGATTGGGATTTAGAAACTTAAACTTTTTATAGTGTAATTCTAACTTTTATTTACTGGCCTGTGTAGCTCAGTTTTGGTCAGAGCGCGTCATTGGTAACCTGGTAGAAAAAACTAAGTATGCTACGATGTAAAAGAAAACTACATTTACCAAACATGACGAGGTCCTGGGTTCAACCCCTAGCACAGGCTTGCTAACATTTATAAAACAAAATTCTTAAATTAGAAAATGTCAGATTCAGAAGATGAGTTCAAACTTGAGGAACTGAAGAAAAAATATAAAGAAATTCAGAAAAAGCACGGCTTGCCCGATTTCGAAGAACTTAACAAAGATTTCCAGATAGAAAAAGCTGCAGAGTCTGAGACAGATTTTTTGATAAGAGAGATAAGGAAATTTGTCGGGGACAAATTGATGAATTATCTTAAATTTATTGAGAGTCTTTTGAATCCTGTGAACGCGCCCATGTTTATTTTTTCAATTATAAAATTAATTGATTCTGAAGAAAAAGAAAAACTCTCTGAGATTTACAATGACCTTCTGAAAAAAGAAATCAAATTCGTTGAGCTTGACCTGAATTTTGACGAAGCCAGAGAAGCAGAATTTATAAGAGAGTCTTACGAATCCTGGCAGAAAACAAAAAAAGATCTTTTTGGAATTCTCGAAAATATCAATAAAAAGTGGGATGACAAATTTGAAGCAAACAATAAAGGATATTTTGGGTGATTAGTATTTCATTAGTTCTTTTAGAATTTCATCAATCTCAATTTCAAACAGCGCGACAGGCATTTTGATTTTCCAGTTTTTCAAGATTTTTGGGTGGATTTCCCCAAGATAGCCAAGGGTTTTTCCTTCAAAAGTTATTTCTGCTGTCCTTCCTTCTATGAAATGGTTTGGTGTTTTTTCCGATTCTTTTAAAATTAATTTTTTGTCAAGTCCGATTATTCTGAAAAGATATTCCAGTATTTGCCTGATTCTCGTGTAATTTCCTGGAGAGACTGCGGCTGCCAAAATTTCTTTTTCTTTTATCCCGCTGTTTCCTTCCCGGAAGACCTTCCCGGTCTCGAATATTTCCTGCGGGTATTCTGAATCAATATTCTCTGAAAGATTCTTTAATAATAAATGTGTCAGATTGTTTCTTAGAGTATTGTATTCTGTTTTCGATTTTTCGATTTTCAGAAATTCTTTATTGGAGTTCTCGGTTTTTTCAAGCCCCATTTTTTCTGCCTGATCTTTTTTGTTAGTTATGTGGTAATTTGAGACTTCAATCATACCAAGCCCTGCCAGGATTTCTGCGATTTTCTTTTTTATTATTGCTATTTTGTTTTCTTCTCCTGTTGTTGATATCTCTGGAATTTCGGGCACAAAATTTTCATATCCGTACGCAATTGCCACGTCTTCGATTAAGTCCACTTCGTGCAGGATGTCTGTTCTCCACGCAGGAATTTCGACGATTTTATTTTTTGCATTGTAATTGTGCCCCATTTTTCCGATTAGTTTCCTGAGTTCTTTTTCTTTTAATTCGAGACCGAGAAGTTTGTTTGTGTTCTCTAGCGAGATTTTTTGTTTTTTGGGTGTCAGGTCAGGAGTTATCTGTTTTTTCCCGATTATTTTTTTGTATTTGAGATTCATCTGGTAAATTTTGCCGCCGACTTCTGCCAAGCTTGTTACAAGTATATTAAGGCAGGACTTTAATGTTTTGAAGTCGAAGCCAGAGCACTCGACGAAAACATCTTTTGTGTCAGATGTGACGCGTCCTGTTAATTGTGAGTTTATGATTGGCGGCATGCTTAAAATCTGGTTTTTGGAGTCAGCAAATATCGGGAACTTTGCTTTTCCGGCGAGAAGGTGAGCGTATTCTTTTCCTGCAGGATGCTTTTGGAGAATCTCAAGTCCTGAAAGTTCGCGGTCCATTTCCAAAGGCGTGAATTTTATTTTGTCAGGTTCTATTGCCTTAAAAGTTATTGGGAGTTCGATTTTCTCCAAGGGATAAATTCCTATTGCGACTTTCCTCCTTTTTCGTCCGATTGTGAGGTGAAGTTTTTCTTGGATTTCAATTAACTCGCGGATTTTCTCGTCGTCAAGTCTTAGTCCGCGGACGATTGCGCATGCAGTATACGGGCGGACGTCTTTCACAGAGCTGTCTATAATGACTTCATAATCTTTTTCCGGTTTATTCACTTTGTATTTTTTCAAACCTGTTTTTTTCCCTAAAAACGCAAGAAAAGATCTCTTGAAGCCCTGGTAAGAAAGCAAGTCAGGGCGGTTTGGAAAAATCTCCACATGAATTTCATCCTCTGTAATATCTTCTATAGGGGTTCCAAACATCGCGATTTTGTTCTGCATTTCATCGGTTAATCTTCCGATTTCTTTTTCAAATATTCTTTTGTTAAGTGTTATGACTGCCATTTCATTTCATCCAGAATTTCATTTTTCTTAATTGAGTTAAATCGTTTTTGTAAAGTTCTCTTAGGTCTTTTGTTTTGTAATAGTTCATTAGTATTCTGTCAAAGCCGGGCCCCCACGCGAGTACAGGGATGTTTTTGCCGAGCAAAGGGATGACGACTTCTGGCCTGAAAATGCCTGCACCTCCGAGCTCGAGCCAGACTTTTTTTTCAGGATTCCAAACATCTATTTCAACGCTTGGCTCTGTGTATGGGAAATAACCTGGTCTAAATCTTATCTTTTCAAAGCCCATTTTAGCGAAGAATGTCTTTAAGTATCCAAGGAGATGCCTGAAGTTGACATTTTTGTCTGCCACGATTCCTTCTGTCTGGTTGAATTCAAAGCCGTGGCTCCAGTCAAGAGTCTCGTTTCTGAAACATTTTCCTATTGCGAAGAATTTTGCCGGGAGTTCTTCTTTTTTCAATTTTGCAAGAGTTTGCGCAGAAAGGCAGGTTGTGTGTGTTCGCAGAACAAGCCTTTTGGCTTCTTCTTCGTCCCAAGAATAATTCCAGCCAGCGCTTCCGCTGACGCCTTTTTCGTGAGAATCTTTAACTTTTTTTATAATCTTTTTTTCAGCGTCGATGTTTTGCAGTTTTTTTTCAATGAAAAAAGTATCCTGCATTTCTCTCACAGGGTGGTCCTGTGCTGTAAACAATGCATCAAAGTTCCAGAAACTGCTCAGAACGAGATTGCCGGTCATTTCCTTGAAGCCCATCTCGGTCCAAATTTTCCTTGCGTAATCAGATGCCTGATTTACAAAATGTCTTTTTCCTCCGTTTATTTTAGAAACCGGCAGAGTAACACCATATCTCCTGAATTTTTTTCCTTTCCATGAGGAATCTTTTTTCAGAAGCTCGGGGGTTATTTGTTCAATTAACTCCTTCCCTTTCACGTCGCTCTTCATAATTTTTTTGCCAAGCGGAGTTACTTCTATATTGGTGAAAGTATTCTCATATGTTCTGACAATTTCTTTCCTTTTTTCAAGAGACTTGAGTGCAGAAATCTGTTCCTGATTAAGTGAAGCATAATTCAATGGAAGTTGCTCAAGCAGGGATTCTTCAGGAGTTTTTTTAGAAATTTCTTCTTTGTTCGCATTAAAAATAATTTTTTCTTTTTTTAATTCAATTAAGCCCCTTTTTTTTAGGACACCGATAGACGCTTTTAGTTCATCTTCGTTCAGGTCACTTTGTTTTAAAATATCTGAGATTTTTAGAATTCTTTTTTCATTTAAGAGATTTAATAATCTTCTTTCCGGCAGACCTTTTTTTCTGTACAGAGCGCCGTTCACGCCGACGTCGACGATTTTCTTTTTTTCCGTCGAAACTTTCACGACTCCTTTATGGCTCAGGTATTCGAGGGACCTGATTACCGCGACTTTTCCAAGATTTGATTTTTTACAAATTTCTGTTATGTCTTTTTCCCTTAGGTGCGGCAAAATTCGTCTCTCGTTCGGGCTCAAACTTTCCAGGATTTTTTCTGTGGATTTTGTAGTCATAATAAACTTAATATGCAGGAGGTTAAAAGGGTTTTGTTTAGTTGTCTAAAATAATCAAATTATCTTTGGCCATCCATGTGGGCATCCCAAGAACCAGCCCGAGCGCTTTCAAGTCGTAAGGATTTTTTTCTCTGAACTTGGTAATGAATTTCATTTTTACTTTCTTTTTATTACAGAGCTTTATGTTCTGCCTTGCACGAGCGAGAATTTGAGATTTTTCTTTGCGTGTTTTGGCGTTTATTATTTCATCGAGATTTATTCCTATTGCCACGTTATTTTTTTTTGCTAGCTTTGCCAGGACCTGGTTGAATCCGGAGTCGCGCTGTTTCATTCTGTCTTTTCGTCCTACGAGATTTATCATAAGAAAATCTACTGGCTCTTTTTCAAGGATTTTTCTGTTGAGTTCGTCGTCGTTTGAGGAAAAAATTATTTCTTTTCCTTTGTTCTCTCTTATTTTTCTTCTGGCTTTCTGAAAATCCGTTTCTCGGATGATAAATTGTTTCATGGATGGAAAGAAGCTAAGAGTGTTTATAAAATTTATAGAAATTATCCTTCAACTATCGTTCCTTTGAACTTTTTTCCTTTGAGAACAGCTTCAAGTTGTTTCATGTCCTGCCCGAGGATGTATGTTGGGATTTTGTATTTTTTTATTATTTTTGCAGCCTGTTGGTCGAGAACGAAATGCTGGCCTGGTTTGAATGAGAGTGAATCTGCCTTTTTTTTAAAATCCTTCCAGGAAATTTTAGGAATGAATTTTGCGTTTTTGTATTTTTTTGGGTTTTTGGCGTAAAGCCCTTTTACATTTGTCATGTTTATGAAAATGGTGTCAAAATACCTGGCGAGTTTTGCAGAAGTTCCGTCAGAGGTTTCGTCTTTGGCATATCTTAGTGCTCCGCAGAAGACGACGTCATAATACTTTAGCATTCCTTTTACTTCTCCCATATCATGCGGGATTCCTTTGTTCGCGTCTTCGCCGAAAAAATATGTCATGAACCGCGCGTTCAGCCGTGTGCTCGCGATTCCCAGCAACCCCTGATGAAATTTCTTCTTCTGAACTTTTTCTTTCGCAAGCCCGTTTATGTATTCCCGCGCAGTGCTCCCGCCGCCGCAGACAACCACAAACCTATATTTCTTGGTATTTTTCAAGAGAGTTTTTTTGAATTTTCTGAGAAATTTTACATCGATTTGATTTGGAATTATAAGACTGCCGCCAAGACTTATTACAATCACCTTTTTTTTCATATGAAAAAAAAGAGAACTGAGTTTTTATAAGTTTTTATTAAGTTTGACGAAGTAAGTAAATGTTAACGAGGCTTGCCATAAATTTGTTGTTATCGTAGTTGTTGAAAAATAAGTTCTTAATTTAAAAGTAGTAAAAGAATAGAAAAATTTATAAAGATTTGATTTATTTCTTTTTTATGGAAAATAAATCTAAAACATTAGAGAAAAAGACGGATAAGCTGGATTGGAAGCAATGGTTACCTGTTTATGGAATTGCTCAAAATATAAGAGATGCATATCTAGGCAAACCAAATATGATTTTAACAAAGACGGAGAAGTGGGGCGTTCAACCAACAAAATCTGCAGTATTTATTGGATGTGGAATTTATCATTCTATTGCTATGATCGGAACTGCTTATGGTCTACACCAATTAGCAGAAAAATTATTCTAAATCTCTCGTTTTAACTTTTTATTCTAAATCTTATTTTATCGTAAACAACCTGTCATCGTTGACATCAAAAATCCCGAGCCTGACGCCGGCGTCGAGCCAGCCATGAGCATAACTAATTGCTGCGAACGCATTCACAAAATCGCCCTTTTCCTGAAAATATTTTGAATCAGAGACATAATCAGAGACCATTTTAATTATCTCATTCGCTTCTTTTTCCTTCCCTTTAACAATCTTTTTTTCCGCTTTTTTTAACGCCGCTGATGTTAATCTGAGGTATCTCTCGAGTTTCTCTTTTGTTATTTCTTTTTTCATGAGTCCCTCAATAAAAAGAAACTTTTAAATATAATGCTGGTTTGGTTTTAACAGGTAAAAGGGATGAAGAAAATATTTGTTTGTTTAGTTATTGGATTGGTTTTGCTGAGTGTCTCCAGTGTCCTTGCTGAGACTTCTGCAGGCGGAGTTGAGAAAATCAGGGAAAAAATGAAGGAGAAGGGCGTCGAGGATGAAGATATTAGCAACATCTCACAAGTGGATTACAATGACTTGCCTCCCGAGGTAGAGATACAAGATATAAAAGAAACAGATTTGTCTATTTACAAGGTTGACCGGAAAAATGACAAGCCGGTTTTTGTGATTACCCCTGGCAAAAAATTCCAGGAAACTTCCAAGAAAACTTATTCTAAAGAATTCTTGAATTTTGGTTATGCGGGCGAGATGTCTGATTCTGGCTTCTTAAAAACAGCAACAGAAGTTGAGACAAGTTTAGAGAAGGGGTATGTGATGGTTAGTGACGGGAGCATTACAGCTGTTTCAACAAATCTCGAGATAATTGAAGAATCTTCAGGAAACTTAGAGGTTGTTGTTTATGTGAACGGCGAGCGGGTCGGGCTCGGAAACTTGGTTGGCACAACAAATTCAGGAGTGAAAAAAGATTATGCAACTCAGTCTTTTGATGTCGTCAACTTTGAAGCAGGAGACGTTATTTCTGTAGTGTTGAGAGCAAGTAGTGACGCTGTCGCAGGAAACTCCGCATGGGGAGATGTCACAACCTTAGTTGAAATTACAACAGAGGATTAAGATATTCTCAAACTACATAAAGTTTTTAAAGTAAGCTTGCCTGGATTCTGTATGGCTGATAAAACAAAAGTTACTATTGCTGTTTTGATTGCAGTAATTGTGGTTCTTGCTTCTGTTGTTATTTACAATTTTGGGGTGAAGCGTGCTATTAGTGGTTATGTTGTATCAAAACAGCAAGAGGGATATGATTATGCTATCGTGAACATTGCGCAGATAGCTGCCCAGTGCCAGCCAGTTCCATTGACTATTGGACAGGATGAAGAAGGGAATGCACAGATTATAAATTTAGTTGCAGCAGAATGTTTTCCTGAGAGATTCCCTGAGTTGTTTGGGCAAAATCAGTCAGTAACGTCCTAAATAAATTTTATTTTTCAAAGAGACTTAAATTTATAAGTATTAATTCTTTCATATTTTAATGAGTGTGTTAAAAAAGAGGGTGGTGTCTGAAAAATATTTTAAAGATAAAAAAGGTGTGTCCGCTATTGTGGCTACTCTTATAATTGTTTTGTTAGTTATAGTCGCGACAGGAATTGTATGGGTGGTAGTAAAAAATATAATAAGTGAAGGGGCAGAGGAAATCGAGTTTGGAAGATTTACATTTGATTTAAGCATTAAGTCTGCTTATATAGAAAGCAGTAATGCTAATGTTAAGATAAGAAGAAGTCCTGGAGGAGAGGATTTAATTGGTGTAAGATTTATTTTTTTTGATGGCACAAATAGCATTATTGCAGACGAAAAAATCCCTCTTGAAGAATTACAAGAAAAACTTTTCAGTTTTGATTCTTCTAAGGTAGGTGATGTTAATTCTCTTCAAAAAGTTTCTGTAGCACCTATTTATAAATTAGATTCTGGAAAAGAAAAAATAGGAGACATAACAGATACAGCTACTATATCAGGTTCGCCTCCAGGAGGAGATGGAAATGGTGGGAATGGAAATGGTGGGGAACCAGGGACAGGTTGTTGTGGAGATAATATAATCCAAAATCCAAATGAAGCGGGAGATATGGAGGTTTGCGACGGAACAAGTTTAGGAGGAGAAGATTGTGTTAGTCAAGGGTTTGAAGGAGGGACTCTTGCCTGTAATACTGATTGCCTGTCTTTTGATACTTCTTCTTGTGATTCAGGACTTCCTCCTTCTTGTGATGGCTCTTGGAGTCCTCCTGAAGATTCAGGAGTTGAATGTGATGGAGGTGTAAACTGTAATCCTGATTGTACATGCCCAGTAGGATTTAGTGCAGATGAAGAAGGGGGATGTATTTTGAATCCCCCAGTTAATAATGGGGTCATATTTTCTGTTTGGCCTTCAGGAGCTGTTAAGTATTTTGACAGTGAGAATCTTCCAGTAGATGTATCCGACTATACAATGTATTATGTAAACTTTAGCAACTCAGCAGAAAACGGATGTTTTAGAATAACTTGGGCAGAATATCTAGAAACCAATGGCAGAAGTTATTTGAGAACCGAGTTTATCGTAGATATAAATTCAGGAGAAAATTATTACATTTGGGAAGCAGAGAATTGCGGACAATAATTTCTGAGAAAACTTTAAATAGATTATTTCTTTCATTTTTTTGTTACCCTACAAAAGATGGCGTATAAAAAGTATATCAAAAGAGGCGACAAAATTTACGGGCCGTATGTCTATCATAGCAGACGAGTTGACGGGAAAGTTGTGTCAGAATACATCGGTCCGCACAAAAGAAAAATAAATTATAAAAAAATTTCTTTGGTTTTTCTGGCAGTTGTTTTATTGCTTTCATTAATGTATGGTTCTTATAAATTATTCAAAAAAAATCAGGGGATTGCTGGGATGGCGGTTTTGGATTTGGTTTATTCCGGAAATCAGACAGTTCTGGTTCAGAACGAAAGAGGAGATGATTTTGTGTCCTTACAACTCTTGAATTCTCCTGAATCCGTTTTAGGCAAAAGAATCTTAGAGATTAGGATTAAGTCGTATCTCCCTCATGATTTAAATTTTACTTTAGATGAATTGAAATATTCTTATGCAGGCGGCGAGACAAGTCTTTTTGAAGAGGTGAGTGTTAAGGAAAAGATTATCAACAGGAGTCAGGAATCCTGGGAAGATATTTCTCAGATTGAATTGTTGGGAGGAGAAGAAAAAATCTTAAAGATAGATGTTTCTAAGATAGACCTTTCTGAACTGGACTTAACTTTACCAGCAGACAAGAAGATTAATTTTGAATATAATGGTCAGAAGATTTCTGTCTTGTTAGATAACGTGAGAAAAGGGAAGGTTTCCTTTGAAATAGTAAGCACCAATAAAACAGAACCGCTTTTTTTGCCGGAAGTTATTGAACTCAGTGAATCTGAAAAAGAGATTCTCACTAAAGAGTTCGGAGAAAACGTGAGTGTGAGTGTCAGCGAGGCTGTGGAAAAGAATGGTCTCCTTGTTATGAAATATGAGCTTGCAGATTACGAGATGGTTCGTTCTTATGACCCTGAATTAAGCAGAGCGATTATTGAGGCTTTTATGGAAAGGGACAAAATTAAATTTATTAAAGACATCGCAAAAACTCTTTCTCAGGAAGCTGAGGCAGGCGAAAAAAAAGATGAGTTTTTGGGAGAATGGCCTATTAAATAATTATCTTCTATAAGAACCTGCGACAGGCATTTTTCTTATTACGAATCTCGGACTTGTGACTTCTGAAATTATTGTTGATAAATATAGTCTTCCGAAAGCAATGTTGAGCACGCCCTCGTGGACAGGAATTTTTGAATTTTCTGAGAAATTTTTTATCACTCCGTCAATCTCTTCTTTTGTTAGTATGATAGGGGTTCTTTTGCGACCCATCCTTCCGGAGACAAAAATTTTTTGGTCAGGACCGAAGCATTCTATTATTTTTACGAAGGGGTCATTTATCAGAGCATTTAATTTTCCGAGATCGATTTCCTTGCGAATTGGCGCAGGTCTTATGTATCTGACTGTTTCCGGAAGAAGCGGTTCTGCGATTCTGAGTGGTGCTGGAAAAGAACGCGGCTCTCTGACCGACGTTTTAACAGGGCGCGGCTCTTTTTTGAATTCTTTTCTTAAGTTTTTAATACCTTTATGAGGCTCATCTTTTTTTAATTTGGATACTCTCCTTTTTTCTTCCTTAATTTTCTCATGAACTCTCTTTTTTAATTCTTTTTCCGGCGACTTCTTTTCTGTTTTTGTTTCAGGCGCTTCCTTAAGAACTTTTTTCACTTCTTTTTTTATTGTTAGTTTTTTGTATTTTTCAGTATTCCTTAATAATTCCCTCGTGAATTCGAGAATGAAGACTTTTCTAAAACTCTTTGATGTTTGCTTAAGCATTTTTCAAGAATTTCCTGATTTTATTCTGATTCTATGTACATATGGCCTTCTTGTTCGTTGGGCCCTTGTCTTGGTGGGAAAGGTCTCATGGGTCTTTGTGGCGGGCGCATCATTGGTTGCTGAACCGGCGCAGGAGAAAGTCTCTGCATCTCTGGGAACTCCTTACTTTTTCCTCCTTTTTCACCTTGTTCGTGAATAAGAGCCAAGTTTTTTCCAATCAGACCT
>CAYUGD010000005.1:0-15771 GCA_964444275.1 Candidatus Woesearchaeota archaeon | reverse complement strand
AATTGAATAAATAAAATCTATAAATTCCATTTTGATTAACTAACAGCCACCTTATAAGCTCTTTCGATTTTTTTAGGTAACGAGCTCCACCATTCTTCCCAACCCTCATCCCCTACTTTGATATCTTTTGCGACACAAATTCTCGGTCTTCCCTCAAACCCAACATCAGAAGAGACATACAATTCTTTTTCTTTTTTTAGATTTTCTTCAACTTTTTTGTAAGATTTGTCCTTGCCCTCAGGCATTCTGAAAATTACGAACGCGACCCTTTCCTTGCTCTTCCCTTCGTCAGTAGACCTTATCTCGACGTCCAAAGAATTTAATTCATCAAGCCATTCATCTTTTAAATTCTTATCAACTAAAATACCATTCCATTCTTTTTTTGGGGAATCTGTTCTTCCTCTCAAGCGCTCTTCAGGAAATTTATTATAAACAGTTTTGTATGCCAAAGTGGGAGCATTAATCCTCTGAGAAAAATCCTTGCGCCCTCGTCCGTTTGTCATAAAAGAACATGATGAATAAATATTAAAAACTTTTAGGTTGTTTTATTGATTAATTAAAAATAAAAAAAACTCTCAAGCTCTCTTCTAAAACCATCTTTACTTAACAGAACTTTTTCTTCTATCACTGAAATATCTTCGTTTATGATTTCTTTTCTGAAAGAATTAATTTTTTCATATGATTCTCCTGAGATGCTCATTTTCCCGGCGCCAATTGTCAATAGAATTCCTTCTCCGCTTGTTGATTTAATCCCTTTAAAACTCTTTACTTTTTCTCTTTCATCTTCATCAGAATATAAATTCAGGAGACTCTCAACATTCTCTCTGGTTTCCCGATAATCTTTAATGTCCTTAAATGTATAGAATATCACCCTGACTTTTGATTCATAATCTTGTTTCATAATTCTTCTAATAGACAGCCTTTTTTAAGAATTATTGTGCTGGATTAAACTCCGTAACCTTCTTCAGGTGTCATGATTCCGGCTTCTGCCATGATTTCTTTTGACTTGGGTTTTTTCCTTTTTTTCTCTTCAATTTCGCCTGTCCACCATTCAAGGTCAGGAATTTCTGCTTTATTTTTTCTGGCTTTGCAATAACCTTTTGCCAGAAGATAGAAAATTAATCCAAGACTTTTCGGGCTTTTGTTGTTCCCGAGGATTACCTGGTCAGCGCCTTTTGAAAAATTGTTTGTGTCGCAAATCATCAGGACTTTTTTATGAACTCTTAAGGTGTCATTTAAAGCGTTCTTGTCAACCCATTGGTCAGTAATTATTGTCAGCTCGTTTTCAAAAAAATTGGGCAGGGTTGTGTTTGTGAGAATTCCTGCAGGATATTTTTTCGTGAAGACTCTTATTCCCGTAATCTCTGAAAACTTCTTCGCAGCTCTCCAACCGGCCTCTCTTTTGCATACAAGTATCACGTCCTCGGGCGCGAATTTAGAAAGATAATTTATTCCTTCTCTTAACTTTTCGTCAATCAGGTCTGTGTTAAAAATCGCCAGGCCGTCTGCTCTTCTCCTGTAAACAAAAGGCTTCATGTCAGGCGTCACAACCTTTGTCCCGAGATAAATCCCTACCTTGACATACTCGTCGAGAGGAATCAGCATCTCTTTTTTCTTTATCTTAACCTTCTCTTTGAGCTCCTCGGTCTTGGGCTCTTTCTCAAGTTTTTCCCTAAGCTTTTTTGCTTTCTCAAGAATTTCTTTCTTCTTTTTTTCCAGCTCTTTTCCGTTGGCAGTTGATTCAGCCTCTGCTTCTTTTTTAATATCTTTAGTCTTTTTTTTCTTTGATTTTGCAGTTTTTTTCTTAGTTCCTTTCTTTTTTGATTTTGGCTTTGTGGCCTTTTCCTCTTCTGCCTCAACGCCGACAGCTTCTTCGACTTCTTCAACAATCTTTTTCGCGGCTTTTCCGATTTTCCCCCCTCCTTTTTCAGCTAATTCTTCTAACTCTTCCTCGCCTTCCTCAATATTTTCTTTTATGTTTTTTATGACGTCCATAGAAATTCACAGAGAAATTAGTTTTTAAAAGTTTGGTCGTTGTTATTTAATCTTCTCTTCAATCTCGATTAGCCTCTTGATTTTGCATTCCCTTTCTTTTCCAGTGATTCCTGCCTTGAAAAAATCAGCCTGAAATCCAAAAGCGAGGTCAGCTAGAATGCTTTCTTCTGTTTCTCCGCTTCTGTGAGAGAAAACAATTGCGATTTTGTTTTTCCGGGCAAGGGCACATACTCTCGCGACTTCAAGCAAAGAACCGTTCTGGTTCGGCTTAACTATTATCGCATTTACGCTTTTTTCCTCTATTGCTTTTTTCAGTCTTTTATAGTTCGTGACCGTAAGGTCGTCTCCCACAATCAGACTCTTCGGAAATTTTTCCAACAATTTTGTAAAACTTTCAAAATCTCTTTCGTAAAAAGGGTCTTCGACATAAATTAAGTTGTAATTTTTTATGAGGTTTGAAACGTATTCGAGCTGTTCTTCTTTTGTTCTCTGGAGCACAGGATTATAGTAAGTGTATTTTTTTCTTTTGTGGAACGACGACGCGGCGACGTCAACACCCAAAGGGATTTTTAAATTTTTTAAAATATCGAGAATCTCTTTGTCGTTAAGCGAGGCTTTCCAGGCGTTTTCGTCATTTTTTTTGTTTTGGAATTTTTTGTCCTTCTTTTTTAGAAACAGAGCGATTTCCTTTTTTCCCTTTTTCAAAATTTTGAACGCTTCTTTGACAGACCTGGTTTTTGGTATGAGAAGAAATTCCTGAAAGTCAGGTTTTTTGCCTTTTGAATGTTTTCCACCACCGATGCAATTCCCGACCAGTCTCGGAAATTTTGCGTTTGATTTTGAGAGGTCAGGGTTAATTATTCGCCAGATTTTTTTTCTCTTTTCTTTTGAAAGAGCTTTTAAGATTGCGGATTCAAGAGCGAAAAGTGTGTTTGCCCCGATATGCCCCTCTACAATGTCTTCTGCACGCCTTAAATCGTGGAAATCCTCTATAATCTCATCTGAAAAATAATCTGAGAATTTTTTTATCGTTTCTATATCTTTTTCCAGATTTTTCTTGTAAGGCTTTGCCTCAAATTTCCCGGTGGATTTTCCTGTCGGCGAGCTTGCAGAGAATTTTCCTGCATTTGTTTTTATAGAAACAAAAATTGTTTTTTCTCCGCGCGAGTCAGAGATTTTTTTCGCCGAAACTTTTTTTATCACAACCATACATAAAAAAACAAAAAATAGTTTATATACTTTATCACAATTTTAATCTATTTCTCTTCGGCTTCTTTTTCGTCTTCAGGATTGACAAGACCCATAATTTCTCCTTCTTTTGCGATTTCTTTTTCTTCCTCAGCCTCTTTCTTTTTGATTTTCTCTTCGCTGATTTTCTTTTCTTTAGGTCTTTTTAGCCTCTCTTTTTTCTTTTTTGGGAAGGGCCTTTTTATGGAAATCGGTAAGACGCCCGATTCAAACTCAATTTCAGCAATTCTCAGAGAGTCATAATTAATTTTTTCAAGATCTTCTTTGCTCATTTTAATCAGTAAAGGAGCGTTCATCGCAATCTGCAGCGCCCGAGCACCTAAAATCCTCGCGACTTCGTATTTGCTGTATTCGTCTGTTTTCTTTATTTTCTGTTCAGGCATTTTATTTTAAGTGTTTCTCAATATTTGAAAAAACTTTTTTCCTTGTTTTTTCAGATATGTCAAGTATTTTGTCCATCTCTTCAATAGTTATTTCTTTTGGTTTCCCTTTCTGTATTGAAAATAACGAACCCTCAACAGAACTTCCGATTGTGATTCGTGCGTCGCTGACGTCCTCTTCTTCGAGAGTCGGATCCACGATTATCTCTTTGCCGATTTTGTGCGTTGTTACGATTATTGGAATTTCCTTTGAGACCGGGACTTTTTTGTTTGTTGATTCTCCGTAGACGACTTTCCCATTCTTTTCGTCGTACTTTGGCAGCTTCGCTGCTTTCAATGCGATAACTGCACCGAGTCCTGCGGCATCAATCAAATTTCCGTCGTCGTTTATTGAGTAAATATCTATGAAAACGCCCCAGACTTTTTCGCCTTCTTTGATGCAGAGTTTTTCGAGCTGTATGAATTTGCTTTCTCTTATCGCTCTGTCAATAAGTCTTCCGAGTTCAATTGCAGGGAATCTTGGCGGTCCGTATTCAAATCTGGGAGAACTCAATGGAAGCAGCTCAGAAGTGACCATTAGATTTCCTTTATCAGGAGAATCCGGATATGGCTCTGTAACGTCAAGTTTAACTCCTACGATGACTTCTGTTTTTCCGATTTTCACTCTCGCAGAACCCTCTGCTTTTTTTGAGATGCCTGTTTCTACAGAAATTTCACGGAATTCTTCTGGTTTTCTTCCGTCAAATCTTTTCCCTTTCTCTAGATATTCTTTAATTCTTTCTCCTGTTATTTTTGTTGTTTCCATTATTCTTTTATAGATTCTTTAAGAGCCTTTTTCTGAACTTCATAAATTTTCTTTGTTGATCTTTTCGCGAGCTCGATGGCTTCTTTGAGTTGTTCCTTGGTTACCCTTCCGTCGAGCTGAATGTGGGTTAGTTCTCCTTCAGGCGTCATTGTGATTGGAATGTCTGTTGAGCCCTCACCTTTTTCAAAATCTTCTTCGTCTTTATTAAGGTCGACAACCAAGTTCTTATCAAGCTTACCTATTGAAACACTTGATACAATGTTTTTCATGGGTACGCCTGCGTGTGCTAAAGCCATTGCAGCTGCGTTTATCCCAGCGCATCTTGTTGAAGCGTTTGCCTGGATTATGTTTATGTGGACATCTATTACCATGTTGGGGTATTTTTTTATCAAAAGAGAGGGTTCTAAAGCCCACTCTGTTATTTTGCTTATTTCTGTGCTTCTTCTGCTGGGTCCTGGCCTGATTCTGTCATCGACAGAAAAGCTTATCATATTGTATCTGCATCTTAATGTTCCGCTTTCAGGGTCCTGCTGGTGCTGAGGGTGCATTTCTTTTGGTCCGTAAACAGCAGCTATTGCAATTGTGTCCCCGAATGAAAAAAGCGCGCTTCCGTCTGCGTTTGGAACGACCCCAACTTTTGCTCGCATAGGTCTTATCTCGTCTATTTTTCTTCCGTCTGGTCTTTTGAATGTTTTTGCTGCCATTTAATCTCTCTTAATCATTTTTTGAATATAAAATTTAATTCTAGAAGGTTGTAGACTTAATATTAAAGTCCATATTGCTCCGAGAGGCTTTATAAAGAATGATTTAATTCCTGATGTCATCAATTTGCAAAACCAATGTTTACATCTGCTTTTCATATAATTTAACTCATAAACTTCTAAGAATCTTTTAGATATTGTTGATAAATCTTTTCTAATAAAGATAATCTTTTTCTTTATATCTGAATTACTGAATAGAGGATATATTTCTCTTTTTGTTACATACTTTATTTTAACTTTCATTTTATTTTTTCTCCTTTTTGAACCATTCTTTTAATTCATCTGTCAAGCCGTGAGTGAATGACTTTTCAGCGACAAATGTTATCGCTTTTTTTACCAGCAATTCGTCTTCAACATTATCTCCTTTTATCCAAATTAGCCCGTTTTGTCCCACGGTGATTTTGCATCCTGACTCTTCTTTTATCAGGTTTATCATGCTTCCTGCTTTTCCGATAATTCTCGGAACCTTGTTTGAGTTTACTTTCATAATAATTCCTTCGTCTATTTTTCCCAAGCCGCGAGATTTTATGGTTAAGTCTATTCCGCGACTTGTGATGTCCAGAACTTTTGCGACGACCATATCTCCTATGTCGAGAACCTCGTTTAATCCTCCTTTGTTAATATATTTTGGGACTTCCTGCATGTGAAGAAAAGATGTTTCCGGGGAATCGAGATTAATCACCCACCCATAAAAAGTTATCTTTTCAACTTCTCCAATTACTAAATTTCCTTTTCTTGGCTCGTAGATTCCTGATAGGGAAATTACTCTTACAAGTCTTTTTGATTCTTCTGCCAGCCCATATTTTATTGAAATAATCTCATCGCCGACTTTTTGTGTGCCTTCTCCGGGCAAGTATTCCTGTCCCTTTATAATAACTTCTCCAGGAATTACAACCTTTCTCTCAATTTTGTTTTTTGTTTTACTTTCCATCTTCTTCCTTAATCTCTTCTGTAACCGCAGAACCATGAGTTATTGAATTTAATTTTTCGTAAAAGGAAAAGAGCTGGTCTCCAGAAGGGATAGAAGCGATTACTTCAAGGTCTCCGTTATCTAACCATTTTTCCTTATCTTTAAAATTAGCAATAATTCCATAGGCTTTCCCGGTGTAAGCGGCAGGGATTTTTATCTTCACTTTTTTTGTCTCAAGTTTTATCGGCAGGATGCTATTGATTTTTTCAACAATCTCCGGAATCTGGTCTGCTATTGGGGAATTTTTTATGCTGACGTGTGCCTGCTCGAGAGCGCTTCTGATTCTCTCGCTGGTATGCGGATTTCCTGTCTGCGGATTAATGGTGTTGCTCGTAAGATAATTCACGACCTGGCTTAATTTTTTCTCTTTTTCTTCGTCCCTGTATTCTTGCGTTGAAAGAATCTCTCCTTCTTTGACGATTTTTTCAGCAACAGAGTTCACATCTGTTGTTCCAAAAGCCTCTTCTAAATCTTTTTCAGAAGCCTTGAACCCTTTTTTTGAATCAGAATAAATATTATCTATCTCGAGAAAATCTCTGACAGACCCGCCGCTCTTTTTGAATTTCATCACTTTCTCAAGGTCGACGATAATCTCAAAATGCTTGCCTGCTTTTTTTATTCTGGCTGTAGTCTGAGTCATCTTATTTAATAAATTCTTTTAATTCTCCTTTGACAAGTCTTATGGGCTTGGCTTCATCTTTTTTTATGTAAACCAGTTCAAACCTGTCCATGTCAAAGTTTTTTCCCTGTATTTCTTTGAATATTTCGACCGCGATTTTTGCGTTCTTTTTTATGTTGTTTTCCTGGCTGTATTTTTCTCTGAGCATCTCTTTTATTTTGTCGTCGTTTTCGCCGATTGCTGTTGCATTGTAGGAAAAATAGTTTCCTGTCACGTCGCTTACATAGAGTTCTGGCTTTTTGTTTTTTATTCCTGCCAGCATCATTGAGACTCCGAAAGGCCTTGCTCCGCCGAACTGCGTGAACTGCTGCTTTATGTTTGAAATATCTTTGATTACAAGTTCTGGCTCAATGGGAGAATCATAAGTTACTCTGTGTTGCTGTGCAAGGACCTGGGCTCTTTCAATAAGAACTCTTGCGTCAGAAACGATTCCTGCCGAACTTGCAATTATGTGTGAGTCAATTTCTGAGATTTTATTCGCTGATTGCTCGACTACGAGTTTGTCCTTGATTCTTTTGTCAGCGAGAATCAATACGCCGTCTGCGCAAATCATCCCTATGCTTGCACTCCCAAGCCGCACAGTCTTTTGCGCGTATTCAACCTGAAGAACTGTTCCCTCAGGCGAAAACATCGTCGCAGTTCTGTCATAGCCCATCGCTTGGTGCTGCATATCCATTGAAATTTCCATTTTCTATCTTTTTATTTATGAGAATTTTATAATGATTCAGTCCGCTGTAATTCTCTGCTTAATTTATTTCTTCCTCACCTAATTTTTATAGGTATATTTATTTAAAAGGTTTTTGGTAGAGAATTATATCTTAAATAAATAGTTATTAATCCAGACTTTAACAAATGCAGCGATTGTTACCATTAAAATTACGCCCAATCTTTTTTCAAAAATTTATTTCTTGATGCTGCTGCAATACCCAAGTATACTGCTCCAAAAATAAGAACCAACTCAAAACTTGCTTTGGCTATAAAAAATCCGAAATGATTCATCTTATTTCTCTCTCAATCCTTTCAAAGTTCCAGAGACTTTTTCAACCTGAAGTTTCCTTGGCCAGATTGTGAAGCACGCCCTTACAGAATCCACAGCTCCCCTATTTACAGAAATAATTGCTTTATTTTTTTCTGATTTTATCTGGTTAAGTCCTGTTTTTGAAGCCCCGATTGTGCCAACCCCCTCGAGAACCGCTTTTTCAATATCTTTCACATTTCCGCTGACAAGAAGATATCTTTTCTTTTCACGCGCGCTCGGCTTTAGAGATTTCATGAATAAGTATGGGTTTTCTACTTATTAAAACTTTTTAAATCCCCTTTTGCTATAATTAAAATGGAAGTATGCACAGTTGGAGGTTTTGAACAAGCAGGAAAAAATATGACTGCTGTAAAAGTTGGTGAAGATGTTTTTATTTTTGACATCGGGCTTTACATTCCGGGAATTGTGGAATTGCAGGAGGAAAATTTGTTGAATTACACTGAAAAAAGATTCAAAAAAGGGAAAAAAAGACATCAAGGACAATATTCTGAGAAAAAATTAAGGGAATTTGGAGCAATTCCAGATGATTTAATTTTAGATAAGCTTGGATGGAAAAAGAAAGTAAGGGCTATTTTCATTGGACATGCACATCTTGACCATATTGGGGCAGTTCCTTATCTTGCAAAAAGATATCCTAAAGCATCTATTTACGGAACGCCCTTTACAATGCAATTCTTAAAACTTGTTTTAGAAGATGAAAGAATAAAAATTCATAATCCTTTAAGAACAGTCAAATTAAATTCAAGCATTACTATTCAAGGGAAATCAGACAAATACAGAGTGGATTTTGTAGGAACAACTCATTCAATTCCTCATTGTGTTTTCCCTGCATTACATACAAAAGAAGGAATTTTCTTTTATGCATTGGATTTAAAATTTGATAATTATCCTACTTTAGGAAAACCCCCTAATTATAATAAGATGAGAGAACTCGGCAAAAAAGGAGTAAAAGTAGCTGTTATAGATTCTCTTTATTCTGCAACAGAAACGAAACCTGGCGGAGAAAGAATTGCACAACATTTGTTAGAAGACGCAATCTCAAAAATGAAAGGAAAAAATTCAGCTTTTTTTGTGACAACTTTCTCTTCTCATATTGAGAGATTAATTAACATTGTAAAACTTGCAAAAAAAACAAAAAGAGAAATTGTATTCATTGGAAGAAGTCTCGCAAAAAATGTTGAAGCAGCAAAAAAAATAAATCTTTGGCCATTCAAGAATATTCGTTTAATAAAATATTCAAAACAGAGAGAATCTTTTTTAAGAAAATTAGAAAAAAATAGAGGAAAATATTTCATTGTATGTACAGGCCATCAAGCAGAGGAAAATTCAGTTTTAGACAGAATTGTAAGAGGAACTTTGCCCTTTAAATTTAAATCAGGAGACAACATAATTTTTTCTTCAAGTGTGATTCCTGTCCCAGTAAATATTCTTGCTCGTGAAAAACTTGATAAAAAATTAAGAAGAATCGGAGTAAAAATTCAAACAGATGTTCATGTTCATGGGCATGGAAGCAGAGAGGACATGCGAGAATTATTAGAAATGATAAAACCAAAACATGTCATCCCAGCACATGGAACTCTTCAACAGGAAACCCCTTTCATTGAACTTGCGTCAGAATTCGGCTATAAATTAGGGGAGACTTCTCACTTGACGAGAAACGGAAAGGTTCTGAAATTCTGAGATTTTAAATTCACAAATAATTTTTAAACTCGTTTCTCTTTAGTTTATTATGGTAAAAGAAGAGATTTTTGAAGGATTGAAAGTTGCTCTTGCGAAAGGAGAGACGCTGCAAAAAGCGATGATGAGTTTTTTTAACGCAGGATATTCCAAAGAAGAAATTGAAGAAGCGGCCCGCCAACTACAAATGTCACAAGTCTCTCAGTCTCAACAAGCTCCCACTCAACCCGCTCAGCAAACATCCTCTTCTCAATCAGCACCCTCTCAGAAAACTCAACCTCAACCGCAAAAAACTCAGTCGCAGCCAACCCAGAAACAAAAAAAACCCGAGAAAAAAATATCAAAAACAAAACCTTCCCAAAAACCTCCTAAAAAAACAGTTCAAAAAGTTTCTGCTTACGAAGGAAAACACAAATCAAAAAGCATAATTGTGACAGGGATTCTCATCTTTGTGCTTCTTCTCTTGCTTGGTGTTTTAGTTGCGGTTTTTTTATTCAAAGACAAGCTGGCAGCGTTTTTTGGCAATATCTAATTATTGTTGGATTATCACAATCAATTTTATATAGTTTAAGGATACTTCAATTGTAGGTTATTAAAATGGTAAAATTTGCGCATCTTGCAGACGTTCATCTTGGAGGTTGGAAACAGCCGCCGCTTCAGGAGTTAAATCTTCAGGCTTTCAACAAAGCGATTGACATATGCATAAAAGAAAAAGTGGATTTCGTTCTGATTGCAGGTGATTTGTTTGACTCTGCTTTCCCACCGATAGATGTCCTTAAAGAAGCGTTCGGAATATTCAGGAAACTTCACGACGCAAAAATCCCGTGCTTTATAATTCCGGGTAGCCACGATTATTCTGTTTCCGGGAAAACATTCTTAGATGTCCTGGAAAAATCAGGCTTCTGCAAAAATGTTGTTGACTTCGAAGAAAAAGAGGAGAAAATAATTCTCAATCCTACAATCCACGAGGGCGTTGCTATTTATGGCTACCCAGGTAAAACATCAGGGATGGAAATCAATGACCTGAGAAAGGCTGAACTTAATGATGCTCCTGGGATGTTTAAAATTTTCATGCTCCACACGACAATTGACAAAGCAAAGGGAGATTTACCAATGGATTCTTTGGAAACCGATAAAATCCCTAGTGCAGATTATTACGCCCTCGGGCACCTTCACATAGATTTTCAATATGAAAACTTTGTTTATCCCGGACCAGTATTCCCCAATAATTTTCAGGAGCTTGAGGATTTACAGCACGGGAGATTTTGCATAATTGACACAAACAACGGCAGCGGGGCAGAAGCAATGAAAAAAATCCCGGTGAAAATGAAGGAAATTGAATCTTTTGAAATAGAGATAGATAATTCGTTGACTGCCACAGAAAAGATAATTTCTGAAATTGAGGAAAGAGATATTGAAGACAAAGTGGTCCTTTTAAGGCTCCGCGGTGTTTTGGAAACCGGGAAAAAATCAGACATAAAATTCTCGAGGATTGAGGAAGCTGTAAAAAGAAAGAACGCGTATTTTTTTCTCCGAAATACTCACGAACTTAAATCAGAAGAGACTGATCTTGAGTTTGAGGTTGGCGAGGCAGAAGACACCTTGAGAATAGAAGAGGAAACAATTAAAAATTACTCCGAGCAAAACGGCTCTTCTTTGAATAAATACATTCCCAGTCTTATGAATATTCTCTCGACAGAAAAACAGGAAGGCGAAACCACAGAAAGCTTCACAGAAAGACTTTTGGAAGAGTCCAAGAAATCCATTGGTTTTTGATGAAATTCAGCAAAGTAGAATATGATAATTAAAAAAATAAAATTAAATAATATAAGAAGTTACAAGAATCAGGAAGTTGTTTTTCCAGAAGGCTCTACTCTTTTGTCAGGAGACATCGGTTCTGGAAAAACTTCTGTTCTTTTGGGAATTGAGTTCGCGTTGTTTGGTTTGCAGCCAGGTCAGCGGGGAACCTTTTTGCTGAGAAACGGAGAGAATTCTGGCGGCGTTGTTTTTGAGTTCGAGGTCGACGGAAAATCCATAATCATTGAAAGAACTCTCAAAAGGAAAAAGACAGTTTCACAGGATTACTGTGCGATAACAGTTGACGGAAAAAAGCGCGAGTTTTCTGTAACAGAACTGAAAGATAAAGTTCTCGAAATCCTCAACTACCCGCGGGAATTCGTTAAGAAACAGAACATACTTTACAAGTTTACTGTTTATATCCCTCAGGAGGAAATGAAGCAGATAATTCTTGAAGACCCTGAAAAAAGAGTCAACACCCTAAGACATGTTTTTGGGATTGATAAATACAAAACGATTCTTGAAAATGTTTCTATTCTCGCTTCGAGACTGAGAGAAGAAAAAAGAGCCAAAGAAGCCCTGACTGAAAATCTCGAACAGGATAAGGTAGCTCTTATTTCAAAGGAAGAAGATCTCGAAGCAAAACATTACAATCTCAAATCAATCGAAAAAGAGCTTTTCGCCAAGACAGAAGCAAGAAAAAAAATTCAGGAAGAGAAAGAATCAATCTCAGAAAAAATAGATGAGAGAAAAAAATTGCAGCAAGAAGTCGAGAAAACAAAAATAATCATTTCTAACAAAAAAGAAAATATAACGAACAACGAGAAAATCATACGGCAGCTCGAATCTCAGATAAAAGAAACCTCGTCTCTAGATTTTGATGAGAAGAAAATTGAGGAAATTGAGGAGCAAATAAAACATGAGAAAAAAGAAAGAGAAGGCCTGTCTGAAGAGAATCTTAAAATCTCTTCGCAAATAACCTCTCTGAATTTAAAAAATCAGGAGAACCAGGAATCGAAAGAGAAAATCAAGCACATAGAAATTTGTCCGACCTGCTTGCAGAACGTAGGGCCGGTTTACAAAAGTAATGTTATAAATCATCTGGATTCAAATATTTCTGAAAACGCCAAAAAGATAAAAGAACTGAGTTTAGAAAAAACAAAGCTTGCCAAAAAAATATCTGTCCTAGACGATGAGATTTCAAAAAAAGAAAAAGAAATTCAGGAGATAAGACTTTTGAAGGTAAAATTCCAGGAACTGGAAGAAAAGAAAAAAAGGCTGACTGAGATTAAGAAAGTCAAAGAATCCACAGAAGAAGACATTCAGATTTTGAAAAATCACATAGAAAGTCTGAACAAGGAGATTTTTAGTCTTAATAAATACGAAAATCTTTTCGCGGCAAAAGAGAAAGAACTTGAAGATTCTCTGAAGCAGGAGAGGATTGCAGAAATAAAAGTTGCTGAGCTGAAAAAAGAGATAGAGGTTTTCTCGAGGCAGGTTGAGGAACTTAAAGAGAAAATAAAACAGACAGAAGAGATAAAAGAAAAACTTAACCGGATTAAAAAAATTGAAACGTGGCTGTCAAAGAACTTTTCCCCTTTAGTGTCTCTGATTGAGAAAAATGTGATGACCCGGCTTAAAGTAGAGTTCTCAGGACTTTTTGAAAAATGGTTTTCGATGCTTGTGTCTGATGCGTTTGATGTTCGGCTCGATGACAATTTCACGCCGGTGATTGAGTTCCAGGATTATGAACTTGATTATGACTATCTTTCCGGCGGCGAGCGCACAGCAGTAGCTCTTGCTTATCGTCTTTCTCTGAATCAGGTTGTTAACTCAATGCTCGGCAAAATAAAAACAAGAGAAATTGTTATTCTCGACGAGCCGACAGACGGGTTTTCCGAACAACAACTTGACAAAATGCGTGATGTCTTAAGACAGCTCGACGTGAAACAACTAATAATTGTGAGCCACGAACAGAAAATCGAAAGCTTTGTTGAAAACGTAATTCGCTTCAAAAAACAAAACGGCGTCTCAAGAGTAGTCTCCGAAAGCTTTATAAAATAAAAATCCTAGCTAAAATTAGCTTGGGTTGATTCTAGAATAATTAAGTGAGGAGTTTTACAAGAATTAAAAATGGAAATGGACCAGGAAATAAAAAATTCAATTTTGAAAACAGGAACCACAATTCTCGGAATTGTTTGCAAAGACGGAGTTGTGATGGCTGCCGACAGACAGGTTACCGCAGGTGGCAGAATAGTTATGAATAAAAAAACTCCCAAGGTTGTTCAGATAAATGATTATTTAGTTTCTTCTTGGACTGGTGGAGCAGCAGATGCTCAAAGATTAGGAAAATTAATTGCGGCTGAATTAAAATTAAAAGAATTGCGCTCAAAATCAAGGCCCTCTGTGAGACAGTCTGCAAGTCTAGTTGGGAACATTACTTATCAAAATATAAGACAACCCTCAATGATTCCTTTTCAGGTAGGGAGTTTAGTCGCAGGTTTTAATGAAAATGGAAGTTTTGAACTTTATACAATTGACCCCTCTGGGGGGGTTTATCCTGTAGAGGATTATGATGCAAACTTTGGTTCAGGAATGCCTTATGTTCTCGGGCTTCTTGAAAGACAATACAAAAAAGGAATGAATTTAAAAGAAGGAGTTGAACTTGCAAAAGAAGCTTTGAAGAGTTCAACTCAAAGAGATACTGGCTCTGGATATGGAATCGATATTTTCACAATCACAAAAGACGGAATTAAAAAAGTCGTTGAGCAGGAGATTCTCCCAGAATACAAAGACAGCCCAAAATCAGAAAAAGAAAACAGGAAATAAAAAGAAGTGATTCAAATTAAGATTTTCAAATTATATAAACTAGTTTTAAAATGACGGACATTCTAAAGCACATAACTGATAAGCTTAAAGGAAAGGTGACAGAAGCGAATTTCGAAGCTGCGAATATCGTTCTTTACACAGACAACGCGAATTTTTTTAAAGAGGGCGAGCCGAAAATAAAGGAGATTGTCAACGAGCTGAAGAAAAGAATTGAGCTTCGCGCAGACCAAAAAATCTTGCCAGACAAAGAAAAAGTAAAACAAGAGATAAAACGGATTGTTCCAGGGGACGCAGAAATAACAAATATAATTTTTGATTATCATAGAAGCATTGTTATAATTGAGGCGAAAAAGCCGGGAATGGTTATCGGAAAAAGAGGTTCTATTTTGGACGAAATCAAAAGGACAACGCTCTGGACGCCGCAGGTTCAGAGAAGTCCTGCGATAAAAAGTAAGATAACTGAAAATGTCAGAGAAGTCTTGTATGCTAATAATAATTACAGGAGAAAGTTTCTCAACAAGATAGGAAAAAAAATTTACAAAGAGTGGAGCCCTGAAAAAGTTGAAGAATGGGTGAGACTCACTTTTCTTGGGGGCGGAAGGCAGGTTGGGAGAAGTTGCTTGCTTCTTCAGACACCAAATTCAAAAGTTTTGGTTGACTGCGGAATAGATGTAGCAGGTCAAGGAAAAGATAAATTTCCTTACTTTGACATCCCTGAATTTGACATTCGCGAGCTGGACGCAATTATAATCAGCCACGCTCATCTCGACCACGTTGGGCTTTTGCCTTATTTGTATAAAATGGGTTACAAAGGGCCGACTTATATGACTCGCCCGACAATGGACCTGGCTGCTCTTACTTCGCTTGATTTTATCGGCGTTGCTTACAAACAGGCAACAACACCTCTTTTCAGTTCAAAAGATGTAAAAGAAATGGTGAAGCACACAATCTGCTTGAATTTCAACGAAGTAAATGATATCGCGCCTGATATAAGAATCACACTTTACAATTCAGGTCATGCTCTCGGAAGCGCGATGGTTCATTTTAACATTGGAAACGGCCTGCATAATTTTCTTTATACAGGAGACTTCAAATATGCAAAAACCAGACTTCTTGACCCGGCGGTAACAAGTTTTCCGAGAATTGAATCTGTTTTGACAGAAGCGACTTACGGAGCAAAAACAGACATCCTGCCTCCAAGAATTGAATCAGAGGAAAAACTTCTTGATATAATCAAAAAAACAATTGACCGCGGCGGGAAGATACTGATTCCAGAGCTGGGTCTTGGTCGTGCGCAGGAAACAATGCTAATACTAGACGATGCAATGAAATCAGGGAAACTGAAAAAAATCCCTGTTTATA
This sequence comes from Candidatus Woesearchaeota archaeon, assembly GCA_964444275.1. Taxonomy (GTDB): domain Archaea; phylum Nanobdellota; class Nanobdellia; order Pacearchaeales; family GW2011-AR1; genus ASMP01. The sequence goes on along the minus strand of CAYUGD010000005.1, from coordinate 229 downwards.
TTGACGGAATGATATGGGATATCAACGCAGTTCACACAGCTTATCCGGATTTTCTCAGTAACAAAGTGAGGTCGTCTATTTTTCAGGGAAAGAATCCGTTTGTTTCAGACACTTTTATTCGCGTTGGTTCTTCCCACGAAAGAAAAAAAGTTGTAGAAGGCGGTCCGTGCGTTGTCCTCGCAACATCAGGAATGCTTGTCGGCGGAGCCTCGGTAGAATATTTAAGAGA
>CAYUGD010000004.1:0-17150 GCA_964444275.1 Candidatus Woesearchaeota archaeon | reverse complement strand
GTCTAACTTCGGTTAGACACCGAGAGTCGTGAACTTCGGTTTGTGGCTCTCACCTGTTTTTATGAATCAAAAACCTTTTTAACCTGTCTCTTTCTTTTTCTGTTATGAAACCAAAAACAAATACTAAAAAAATCCGCCAGCCGATTGTGACTGTCTGCGGACATGTTGACCACGGAAAAACAAGCATACTTGACAAGCTTAGGCAGAGCCTTGTTCAGGAGAGTGAAGCAGGAGGAATCACACAAAAAATTTCTTTCACATTATATCCTGCAGAAAAACTGAAAACTGCATGTCCGCTGATTGAAAAAAACAAAATAAAACTTGACATTCCCGGATTTCTATTTATTGACACGCCGGGCCACGCAGCATTCACAAACCTGAGAAAGCGCGGCGGAAGCCTTGCAGATTTAGCAATACTTGTAATTGACATCAACGAAGGCATAAAACCGCAGACAGCAGAAGTCATTCAAATCCTGAAAAAGAACAAGACACCATTCATTATCGCATTGAACAAAATAGACAACATTTCAGGATGGCGGACAAACTCCGACAAAGAAATAAAAGACAGCGTGGAATCTCAAACAGGAAATGTGAAAAATCTATTTGACGAAAAATATCTGACTTTAGTTGGCGCGCTGCAAAACCACGGATTCGACGCTGACCTTTATCACAAAATATCAGACTTCACAAAAAAAATCGCTCTGGTTCCGTGCTCAGCAAAAACAGGCGAAGGGCTTCCTGAACTAGTTATGGTTTTATGTGGTTTAAGTCAAAAATATCTGGGCGGCAGGCTTGAACTTGGAAAAGACGCAAGAGGAGTAATCCTGGAAATAAAGAAAGAAAAAGACAATTCTTATCTTGAATCAATCCTCTACGACGGAGAACTTTCAAAACATGACCAAATCGCTGTCGCGAAACTTGAAGGAGAAGCCCTAGTGACGAGAATAAGAGTTCTCGAGGAAATAAAACCATTGTCAGACAAATTCGCGCCGAAGGAAAAAATCACAGCTGCCACAGGATTAAGGATGCAAATTGTTGAAAAAGAAGATATCCTGCCCGGCATGCCTTTCGTCACTTTCAAAAACAATAAAGAGGAAATTGAAAAAAGTTTCAGGAAGGAAATTACAGAAAATATTAAAACAGACAAGCAGGGTGTGATTGCAAAAGCGGATTCGCTTGGAAGTCTTGAAGCGCTCCTCGCGATGCTCCGCGACCAGAAAATCCCCGTCGTAAAAGCAGGCATCGGTCCGATAAACAAAACAGACATAGCAAGCGCAAAAGCAAACTTAAAAATCAACGAACTCGACGCAGTAATCGCCGGCTTTAACATTGAGATTGACGAAGAAGCAGAAAAACTCGCCAAACAGACCAAAGGAATAAAAGTCCTGACAGAGAAAGTCATTTACAAACTTATAGAAAACTTAAAAGAATTCAGGCAGGAAAGAAAAAGAGAGATTGAAAAGAGAAGACTTATGGAATTAACGCCTCTTGCAAAAGCAAAAATTCTTCACCAGTTTGTTTTCAGGAACACAAACCCTGCCATCTTCGGCGTAAAAATTGAGACAGGAAAAATCATTCCAGGGATGAATCTCATAAATGAAAAAAACGAAAAAGTCGGGAGCATAAAAAATATTCAGTCAGAAAACAAATCCGTGAATGAGGCGGGAGAAGGACAAGAACTTGCTATTTCCGTCCCCGGAACGAATTTTGAAAGAAAACTAAAAAATATAAATTTTCTTTACTCAAATATCACCGAAGCGCAATTCCACAAATTCAAGAAAAACAAAGACCTGCTCTCCTCAAAAGAAATTTCTCTGCTGCAGGAAATCGCAGAAATCAAGCGAAAAGAGAGAGCAGACTGGGGAAAATAAAGTTTAAAAACCAAAATAACTTAAACAAATCATGAGAAAAGAGGGATTAATAATACTGGGACTTTTTTTAATGCCGCTCGTGGCAGGCAGTTGCAGCTTGGGTGTTTCTATGATAAATCAGGACCCGTACCCTGCAATTCCGGGCGATTATGTTAAGGTAGTTTTTCAAATTGATGGAGTCGAAAACCCTGAATGCGGGATAGTAAATTTCGAAATAAAAGAAAATTATCCCTTTTCGCTTGACCCCGGAACAACAAACAGGATAACAATAAACGCCGGAACTTATTCCAGAACATACAGCTCGTTTTACCTCGCGACATATAAATTAAGAGTTGACGAGGGCGCGCTCGAAGGAGATAATCCAATCGAGGTTGTATATTCTGGCAGCGGAGCTGGACTCCTAGAAGAATTTGACATTTATGTTGAGGATACAAGAGCAGATTTCGAAATCCACATAAAAAACTATGATTACGCCACAAAAACTTTAACTCTTGAAATTCTAAACACAGAAGATGTTGACATTGAAGCTCTGACAATTGAAATACCAAAGCAGGAGAACATAACAATCAAAGGAGCAAACAAAAAAGTTGTCGGCGATTTGGACTCAAATGAATACACGACAGCAGAGTTTGAAGCAATCCCAAGCAACGGAAAAATTGAATTAAATATAATTTACACTGATTCGATAAATGTCAGAAGAGAAATGGAAAAAACAGTTGTATTTGATTCCTCTTATTTTACAGGAAGAAACGGAGGCGGGACAAGTGTCCCTTGGTTTTGGATAATTTTAATTATTGCAGTTGTTGCCTGGTTTTTCTGGAGAAGACACAAGAAACACAAAGAAAGAAAAAGACGATTAACTCACCACCCAATTCATCACGAAGAACCTCGCAAAAAGCGTAAGAAATAATTTTATTTTTTAATCAGACTTTTGACCTGTGCAAGCGGACGTGGTTCATAATCTTTTGCGTATTTATTTAATTTTAGTCTATCCATATATTCATCTGAGTCATCCGAGATATCAGAAGGACTTTTTACTATTAAACTTGAATTTTTCCTACCATTAAACTTACGGATACACCCAACCATTTTACCAGAAGATTTACCATAAATTTTTATTTTGACATCTCCTTTGCTCAGCTCTTCAAGAGAGGGTTTAACAGAAAAGCCATTTTCATCTAAGCCATCTTCAAGATGTCCATAATTCACCTCTACGGATTTATTTCCCTCAACCACAATCTCATATCTTAAATCTCCCACACCCATTTTCGAAAAAAATGAATTTTGTTTTATAAAAATATGTGTGATGTATCCTCTTTTTATTTCTAAGTTACTCATACCGCAACGCTTCAACAGGATTTACTCTCATCGCATTGATTGCAGGAGCAACCCCGGAAATCGCGCCCGTTAAAATTGCGAAAAGAATGCAGCCCGCGAACAATGAAACAGGAAAAGCAGGTTGCAAAAATCCATATCCAATATTATTCAAAATCACTGCACCCACATAACTAACTAACCACCCGGCGACACAGCCGATAATCCCTGCAACAAACCCCAAAAAGCTAGACTCAAACAGGAATATCCCCAAGATATATGAGTTTCTCGCACCGATTGACTTCATAATCCCAATCTCCTTCGTCCTTTCCAAGACAGAAGTAACCATTGTGTTCGCTGTGTTAACCGCAGAAACCAAAACAGAAATCAGCGCTATCAGAATAATGAACCCGACAACCATATCAAGGACAACCATGTATGTTTCCATCATATCTGCAAACGACTGCACAAAAAAATCCTCCTTGCCCTCTTCCAAACCCCTCTCTTTTCGCACGTTCTTTTCAATATTTTCAACAACCCTGTCCATATTCTCGACGTCAACCCTTGCGACAATCCAGTTGTAAGAAATATTCTCGCCATACAAGTCCTCCATAAAATCATTAGTCACATAAATCTGCGCGTCGTCCTGCGGGCTTCCAATCTCCTCGTAAAAGCCAACAATTTTCACTTTTTCTCCCTGAATCTCAATCCTCTCTCCGACAGAATATCCTTTTGGAAAAATCTTATCATCAAACAAATAATTATAACCCAAAACAGCGCCCGAATCCCCTTCTGTTAAATCCCTTCCTTTCTCTACACCAACATTGAAAGTATCCATAATTAAAGGTTTCTCAGGGTCATAACCAAAAATCAGAGTGTAGAATCTTTTTTTGTCTTGAGTAATCTCTGCAGACTTGAAATAAACGCCGGACGCTTCGTAAACCCCGGAAGTTTGTTCAACTGCTTCCAGCCCATCTTCTGAAAACGCAAACGTATCATCCAGCCCTGATATGCTCGTTCCCTTCGACTGAATAATCACCTTGTCCGCCGAGCCGCCTGTCATGTATTCATCAATATAACTATACAACCCAAGCCCAAAACTAACGAAAATAAATATTGTGGTAATCCCAACAAAAATAGAAATTATTGTGAACGCGCTTCGTTTCTTCCTGTTCTTCAGATTATTCAGAGAATATTTCGCTGACTCTTTTGATATCATCCTCGCAAGGCCTCCACTGGATTTTGTTTAGCTGCCTGCATTGCCGGTGTGATTCCTGAGACCGCGCCAATCAAAAAACTCCCAATCAAAGTGAAAAATATCAAGAGATAATCAATCTGAAAAATAATATGAGAACCAAGCCAATTGTTAATTGCCGAAGTCCCAACATAACCAATTAAAACGCCAAACAGCGCCCCAAAAATCCCTCCTATCAATCCCAAGAATCCTGACTCAATAAAAAACTGAGAAAAAATCTGAGCGTTTGTTGCACCAACTGATTTCATAATCCCAATTTCTTTTGTTCTTTCTAAGACAGAAGTTGTCATTGTGTTAACAATCCCGATTGAACCGACAAAAATAGAAATTGAAGCAATGATTATGATAAATGCCTGAATTGCGCCCAAAACAGAATTAACCGTCTCCAAAGTTGCTTCAGGAGTTGTCACGCTGAAATCTTCCTCGCCGACATCAACATCCCGACGCTGCCGCATTAATTTCTCAATTTCCTCTTCTGCTTTCTCCATCAAATCCTTGCTTTTTATCTTTGCCTCAATAAAACCGACCTCTTCTTCATTACCAACCAACTCGTTCAATTCATCTTCATATACAAAGACGGTCCAGTCATAAAGAAGGCTTCCTTTCTTTTTTAAAATCCCGACAACTTCAAATTCCTCGTCGTTAAGCAAAACCTCTCTGCCAGGAACAATGTCTTTCTCAAACCCGTTTGTCTCTCCGTCTAAAAAATTATAACCTAAAACCACCTTCTTGGAATCGCCACTTTCCAATAATCGCCCCTTCTCCACTTCAACATCATCGAGAATCTCGTAAACCTCTTTCTCATATCCTTCTGGAATGGAAATCGCAGAACCAATTCCGAGTATGTCATTATATTCAAGTTTCCCTGTTTCTATATTTCTTCCGACAGCGAATTCAACAGAACTGATTCTGTTTATCGCTTCAGCATCCTCGGTTGTCAGAGGATTTGTAACAAACGAGCCCGGCGGTCCGTATTGCAAGCCCCCTGCCTGGATTGTGATGACCTCTGTATTCTCTGCACCAAATTGAGAAGTAATGGCAACTTTCATCGCGTTTCCCAAAGTTATCAGAGACACAACAGCAAGAATTCCGATAAAAATTCCAATCAAAGTCAACCAACTACGAACGCCTTTTTTCCTGAGATTCCGAAATGCAAATCGAAAGTAATTCATTTAATCCCCCTTCCATTTTCCAACCTTTTTCATGCTTTTGCTTCTTCTCGTTGTAACTTTCTCAATCTTCCCGTCTCTCAGCCAATAAACAATATCAGCGTATTCTTTCGCAAGTGAAGGAGAATGAGTAACCATCACGATTGTTTTCCCTTCATCGTTTAAACTTTTCAAAACATCCATAACTCTTTCACCTGTATGAGTGTCTAAATTTCCGGTCGGCTCGTCTGCTAAAATAACCGGCGGGTCGTTCGCAAGAGCCCGTGCAATTGCAACTCGCTGCTGCTCGCCGCCTGAAATCTGATTCGGATAATGCTCTGCCCTGTCAAGCAAGTCGACTTTCTTCAATAGTTCCACAACCCGCTTTTCCTTCTCGTATTCATCAATATCCTGCAAACTCATCGGCAGCATAATATTCTCTTTAACAGTCAGCGTCGGAATCAGATTAAACTGCTGAAAAATAAACCCAACATGCTGTCCGCGCAATTGAGCCAAATCAGACTCGTCCATTTCAGAGATATCTTCGCCGTCAAGGTAAATATATCCGTGCGTAGGAATGTCCAAACTCCCGATTAAATTCATCGCAGTTGATTTCCCGGAACCGGAAGGTCCCATCACCGCAACAAAACTCCCTTTCTCAACCCTAACATCAATCCCATCAACAGCTTTCACAACATTTTCACCCAGATAGTAATATTTCGCAACATTCTTCAGAACAATAATTTCTTTCCCTCTTTTTTTCATATCCTAAACAGAAAAATATATTATTTAAATACTTTGAAACACATCATAATCTTTAAAAATGTATTATCCGATAAAAGAGCATGCCTTTTAAAATTAACATAGCAGAAAAAACAGGAAAGACATATAAACTTGAACTTGAAAGCGAGGAACTACTAGGAAAAAAACTTCATGAAAAGATTCCTGGAAAAGAGCTTCTTGCAGACCTAGAAGGATATGAATTTGAAATAGCGGGTGCCAGCGACAAAGCAGGATTCGCAGCCCATGAAGATGTTCCAGGCATCGGATTAAAAAAAATACTTCTTTCATACGGAAAAGCTATGAAAAAAAGACCAAGACGAGAAGGAAAAATGAAAGTCTCAAATCCAACACCAAAAGGACTTCGCTTGAGAAAAACAGCCAGAGGGAACACAATTTCTCCTGCAATAACTCAAATTAACTTAAAAATTTTAAAAGAAGGGAAAAAGAAACTCTCTGAAATTTTCTCCAGCCAGAACAAGCCAAAAGAGCCTGAAAAGAAACCCGAAGAAGCTAAAAAACCTGCAGAAGAAGCGGGAACAGAGCCAAAGCAGGAGAAAAAAACAGAACAGGAAACAAAGCCAGAAGAAACAAAAGAAAACCCAAAGGAAGAAGAGAAGAAATAAGGGTGTAACAGGAAAAACAAAAATGGGAAAATACAGCATAGGAAAATGGCTTTCCTTGATTTCATTATTTCTTTTATCCCCTGTTTTATTACCTGCTCAAACAGAAACTAAGAATGATATAAAGGAAAATTTATCAGAACAAACAGAAACCAAAAGAGATTCAATAGAATATATCGCAGAATCAGGCGGCCATAAGGGAAAAGCTTACTGGGTAAAAGATGAAAATAGCATTTCTTTTTACGGAAAAATCGGAGGAGGATGGGGGCCTTGGAGGCAAGAAGAAAAATTCAGTCTTAAATCCATAGATAATAAATTTATTATTGGAAGAAATGGAGAATCAGACACTCTTTATGTTGGTCCTAAATGTTCTGATTTATTAAAAATTGTAGAAAATGAGAAACAAGTTCCTAAAGGATTGCAAAAAAAGGAAAGTGAATATTGGATGATAACTCCTGAAGGAGAAATGCCTGTAAGAGCAAGAACCTCATATAAAAATGAAAGAATAATAACAGAGTTTGAATCAAAAGAGGATGTTAGTTTATTTGCATCTCTTGGAAATCTTAACAAAATAAAGATTTATATTTCACAAAATCCTTATAAAATTACAAACATAATCCTTAAGAAGTATAATGAGGAAAAAGGTATGGAAGAAATAGCAGCAAAGTTTTATCTACCTCCAAAGGAGTCTAAATAAGAATTGGTTGTAAATATAGGCCTTAATGAATAAATCTTTTTAAAGAGGATTTTTATTGGTTATATTATATGAATAAAAAAATAAAATCTCCATTGGACAAAAGTATCGAAGAACTTCAGAAGTTTATATCACAGGAAAGGCTCAGGCTCTAGGGGAAACTGAAAGCAATAGAGAAAGGGTAAAAGCATATATTATTTCAATTGAAGTAATAAATAGGCATTTCAAAAAAGATTACTTAAGTTATGGGATGAATGACTTAAAATTAACAAATCATAAGGGAGTAATTCAGAATTTTGTTCCTTACCTCCCACTAAAAAAAGGCGATGAAAATATATTTGAAAAACGAATTTCTGAAAATGTTAGGATATTGTGCTCTGGGCCTTGCTCTCTTAAAAGGGGTCTGCGTGTTATATAATAAAAATGAGAATATTCTAAAACAAGAAGATTTTGACAGCGCAGAATGGATTGAGTTTTATAACTACAACGGGAGGGTTAGTGATTGCTTTATGTATGAAAATATTTCAAGAAACCCTGAGAACAGATATTTTTACATGCATGAAGTAGGAAGAAAAAACAATAACAATCTCGTAGGAAAAAAGTTCTAAGATATTAAATAAAAAGACAACGCTTAAAAACTATTTCTTTTATGTTACCCCATGACAAAACAAAAAACACAATCACTCCCGGAAATCAACATCGGCGTTGTCGGGCATATTGACCACGGAAAGACAACTCTGCTAAGCCGCATCACCGGAAAATTCACAGACACGCATTCAGAAGAGCTGAAAAGAGGAATAACAATCAAGTTAGGTTACGCAGACGCAATTATTTACAAAGACGGAGAAAATTATAACACAAAAGAAAAAGGCGAGCCACTTAGATACGTAAGTTTTATTGACACGCCGGGACACGAAATGCTCATGGCGACAACGCTTTCAGGAGCCGCAATCATCGACGCTGCCATTATCATCATCGCTGCAAACGAAGGCATAAAACCGCAAACAAGAGAACATTTCATGGCGCTGCAGGCAAAAGGAATAGAAAACATAATAGTAATCCAGAACAAAATCGACCTCGTGACAAAAGAGCAAGCCCTAGAAAACTACAAAGAAATAAAAAACTTCCTGAAAAATACAATTGCTGAAAACGCCCCAATAATCCCTGTCTCTGCACAGCAAGGAATTGGCGTGGAGAAGGTTCTGGAAGAAATCTCAAAAATAAAAATTCCTGAAAAAGATGTGAACTCTGAGCCAATCTTCTTTGTCGCAAGAAGCTTTGACGTTAACAGACCAGGAACAACTATTCAAAACTTAAACGGCGGAGTGCTCGGAGGCGTGTTAAAAAAAGGTATATTAAAAGTCGGCGATGAAATTGAAATAAAACCAGGAATGAATATAAAAAAACCACACGGAAAAACCGAATACAAAACTCTCAACACAAAAATCCTCTCCCTTCACAAAGGAAAAAATTCTGTGTCAGAAGTCAAGCCCGGAGCAAGCATCTCAATTGAAACTTCTTTAGACCCCTTGCTCACAAAAGCAGACTCGTTAAGAGGTTGTGTCCTCTCGCACAAAGGCAAACTTCCAGAGATAACTTACAAAATAAAAATTAAAATAAATCTTTTACAGGAAATCTTCGGATTAAAAGGGCATAAGTCTGTCGAACCAATAAAAACAAAAGAACTCCTGATGCTCAGCATTAACACAAACACGAGCGTGGGGAGCGTGGAAAAAGTAAGTAAAGAAAAAAACGAAATAAAAATAAATCTCAACATACCTGTCGTCGCGCTGAAAGAAGACAATGTCGGAATCGCGAGAAACATCGAAGGACACTGGCGATTAATCGGGTTTGGAAAAGTTTTATAAATATCTTCTAATTAAACAAATCATGAGAAAAGAAATTTTGGTTTTGACGATTCTGTTATTAACATTCGGAATAATCATGAGTTTTTCCCTGGTTTTGGCAGAGAACGGAAACCAAGGGCAAGAAGCAAAGGACCCGGGTTTTATTTCTGCTGAACAAAATAATTCTGAAGAAAAAACAGGCGAGATAGATGAAGAGAAAATATGTTGCCACATCTTTGGTTACGGGGCAAACATGGAAAAAGTCAACAGCCAATATGAATTAATGGAAAGAGGAGAGTGCGTTGTTTCTGAGTACTTTGTTGGCGGCGGAAGAGAAATAGTCGCTAGAATAAGATGCGAAGGGGGGTACACTAAAAGAGTCCAGGCAGCAATCCAGGAAAGAAACAGACTAAGATTTGAGAACAAAACAGGAGTTAATTGTCCTGAAGGATGTTTTTGCAGAGGGGTTGTGATGACTTGTGACTTAGAAAACAGAACAAAGCAAATCAATGTTTATGCACAATCCGGAAACGTCATAGTAATCAATGCTGGCGGCGTGAACACAACCACAAACGCCACGCTCTATCACCATAACGGAAAAATTTATGGAGCTTTCAAAAATAAAGAAACAAATGAAACAGAAACAAAAGAAGTCAGAGTTCTTCCTGACCAAGTAAGAGAAAGAATAAGGGAAAGAACGCGGGCGCAATTTTACAACAACACAAATATGACTCTTAACGAAAATGGGAAATACGAATACGAAGCCAATAAAGAAGCCAGATTTCTGGGAGTTTTCAAAGTCAGAGAAAGAGTCGAGTGGGATATTGACCCTGAAACCGGAGAAATTCTCAGAGAAAGAAAGCCATGGTGGGGCTTTCTGGCAAGAGATGTCAGAGAAGCAGAAGAAGAGTAAGAATTCTTATTAATATAGAAAAAGATAAATATTAGGGGATTCTATTGAGAGGTATGAAGAAAAAAGAGATCATTAGAGGTATTGAAAAAGTAAGGGGTTTTATAAATCCTGAAGAGGGAGAAAAATTATATGAATTAGCTAAAGCATGCCCTAAAAATAAAGCAATTGTGGAAATTGGGGCATATTATGGGAAAAGTTCTATTTATTTAGGAAAAGGATCAAAAAAAGGACATGAAGCGAAAGTATATTCGGTGGATTGGCATAAAGGAGATTTTGAAGATGAAAAAGATTATGGGAAACTAAATACTTTTCCTAGCTTTTGGAAAAATATTCAAAAATTTGGATTGGATTCTGTAGTAATCCCAATTGTTTTAAAATCAGAAGAAGCCAGAAAAAGTTTTAAAAGAAAAATAGGATTGCTTTTTTTAGATGCAGATCATAGATATAAGGCTATAAAAAAAGATTTTGAAATGTGGGCGCCATTACTCTCTAAAAATGGCTGGGTTTGTATTCATGATACACGAGCAAGAGAAGGGCCTAAAAAATTATACAAAGAAAAAATTGTTGGTTCAAAACTATTCACTGATCTTGAAGATGTTAGGAATATGTCAATTGCAAGAAAGAAATAAATAACTAATCCCCCCCGCCGTTCTCCTCAACAATGATTAAATCTGTAACATAATCTCCTTCATGAAGTTTTACAATTCTGACGCCCTGTGTGGCCCGTCCCATTACTCTTATGTCTTTCAAACTGGTTCTCAGAACAAGACCTTTTGCAGTTGTAATTATTATTGAATCTTCCGGATTCACAGAAACAGTTGTCACAACGTCTCCTGTCTTTTTGCATGTCTTGAGATTTCTCACACCCTTACCCGCTCTCGCCGTCTTTCTGTAACTTTTAACAAGACTTCTTTTCCCGTATCCGTTTCTTGTTATCGCGAGAACTTCTTTTGTCTTTAAAATTTCCAGACTAACGACCTCGTCATCTTTACCAAGTTTGATTCCTGTGACGCCATAACTCGCCCGCCCCATATCACGAACACCATCACTACCAAATCTTATCGCCTGACCTTTTTTTGTTGCAAGCAAAACTTCCTCACCCTTTTCCACAACTTTAACATCAATAAGCAAATCGCTTCCGTCCGAGGGAAGTTTTATAGCTTTAACTCCCGAAGACCTCGGCCTTGAAAACCTCTTTAATGAAATCCTCTTAACAATTCCTTTTTTCGTAGCCATGAACAAAAAGTCTTCAAATTTATTCACAGAAATGACACTTGTTACATTTTCTCCTTTTAACTTCAAGAGATTTGCGAGAGACTTCCCTTTGCTGTATCTTTCTTTTTCCGGTATGTCGTAAGCTTTAAGCCATAGCACTCTGCCTTTTGAGGTAAAGAACATTAAATAATCATAAGTGGAACACGTAATAAGCTGTCTCACGAAATCTCCTGTCGCGAGATTGCTGCCAATCATACCACGACCGCCGCGCCGCTGTTCTTTGTAAGATTTAACATCCATTCTCTTGCAGTATCCTCTCTTTGTTATTGTAATAACAACTTCCTTTTTCTGAACAAGGTCTTTTTCAGAAATCTTAGAGATTTTTTTTAATACTTTTGTCTTCCTGGAATCGCCATAAGTTTTCTTAAGTTCTAAAACTTCTTTAGTGATAACTTTCAAAATCTCAGACATAGAACCAAGAATTTTCTTAAGCTCTGAAATTTTTTTCTTCAATTCTTTTTCTTCTTTTTTCAGTTTGTCTTTCTCAAGAGAAGTAAGCTGCTGAAGTTTTGTATTCAGAACTGCCTGCGCCTGCCGTTTGGTAAGTTTAAATTTCTTAACAAGACCTTCAAGGGCGTCTTTCGCATTTTTCGATTTCTTGATGAATTTAATAACAGAATCAATTTTTTTCAGAGCAACCAGCAAACCAAGAACAATCTCAAGCCTTTCTTCTGCAACTTTCAGCTTGAATTTTGTCCTGTTTGTTATTACTCTCTTCCTGTATTCAATATATTCTCTGAGAATATCTTTTAATTTCAAAACCCGCGGCTGTCCTTTCACAAGGGCGATAAAGTTCGCGTTAAAAGTGTCATGAAGTCTCGTGTATTTGTATAAAGAGTTGATAACGAAATCTGGATTCACGCCTTTTCTCAGTTCTAAAACAATCCTGATTTTACCTTTCGCGGATTCGTCCCTGATATCAGAAACACCTCTGATTTTCTTGTTCTGAGCCATTTGTGCTATTTGAGAAACAAGAGTCGATTTATTTAGCATATAGGGAATTTCTGTTATAACAATCGCTTTCTTTCTCTTAATTTTCTCAGTATCTACTTTTCCTCTCATAACAAGTCTTCCGTGACCTGTTTCATAAATTTTCTCCATATCTCCGGAAACGTAGCCGCCTGTCGGGAAATCAGGGCCTGTGACTATCTTTACCAACTCTTTAGTTGTAATGTCAGGATTTTTTATGTAAGCGATTATCGCGTCGCAAACTTCTGTAAGATTATGCGGAGGAAGATTCGTCGCCATCCCGACCGCGATTCCAGACGCACCATTCAAAATCAGAGCAGGTAGTTTCCCAGGCAAAAGTTTTGGCTCTTTAAGAGAATCATCAAAATTAGGAACAAACTTAACAGTATCTTTGTCAATATCTTTAATTAATTCAGCAGAAATCGGAGCGAGTTTTGCTTCGGTGTAACGCTGTGCCGCAGGCGGGTCGCCGTCAATACTCCCAAAATTCCCTTGCCCAAAAACCAAAGGATATCTCATCGAAAAATCCTGGGCAAGTCTTACAAGAGAATCATAAACAGCCGTGTCGCCGTGGGGGTGGAACTTACCAAGAACGTCTCCGACAATTCTCGCGCTTTTTCTCGTCGGCTTGTTCGGCTGCAAACCCAAAAGATGCATCGCATACAAAATTCTCCTGTGAACAGGCTTCAAACCATCCTCGACCGCAGGTAAAGCCCTGGAAACAATAACAGACATCGAATAATCCAAATAGGATTTTTTCATCTCCCCCGAAATCTCTGTATTAAGAACATTATTGTCTGTTTCTTCGTTTTCTGGTTTTTTTGGTGTCATTATGCAACCTCCTCTCCTTTTTCGTCTAAGTATTTCATAAACTCCTCCTCATTTAATTCTAACTTGTCAGTTTCTTTTCCTTCCCATCCGCACTTTTTGCACTTCCATCCTTTTGAACCTTTTCCTTCTTTTCCGCCTAATACAACTTCAATTTCTTTACTTCCGCATTTTGGGCAAACCTTAATACTAATCTTTTTTCCTTTTTCCTTGCCTTTAATTCCTCTCGCTTTTTCCCAATCTTTCTTGCTGTCAAATCCTTCCTTGATCCAATCTGGTGTTGAAAGTTTTGATTTTTTTGGCATTTTAGATTACATCCCTCAAATTTTGTTTAGTTCTGTCAATTAATCTTGGTTGCATTCCTAATTTTTTTGGAGTCTCAATATCATTAATTAAATTATTCCCTATCACAATAATTTCATCTGGCTTTATATCTATATTCAATTTTTCATTTATTTTATTAAGAGTATTCTCGAAAATTTTGATGTCAGGTTTTTTTAATCCTACTTCAGCAGATAAATTAACCACATCAAAATTTTCTAAAAAATCTTTAAATTGGTCTCTTACTTTTTCAACTGTAATTGGATACATGTTGGAAATTATAGCCAAGGCAACTCCTTTTTTCTTTAATTCCTTAATAACCCCCTCACTATCATTATAAAGACTTAAAACTGCCTCATCAAGAAAACTTTTTATAATTTCTCTTTTATCTTTTGGAACATCCGCATCTTCAAAATTTTTTGTTATAAAAAGTTTTTCTTTTTGTTCTTTTGTAAGACACCCCCCGATAGAACCTACAGATTTTACAGCTCCAAGTGTTCCCATCCAGTCAAAAAAATATGCTTTTATCATCTTATTTCTTAGAATTTTCCTTCACTTTATTTAAGTAATAATCTGCAGACGCCTTTATAGTCTCCTTATCTACATCTTCTAATTCTATCAAACCTAATGAGAGCAAATACATATCTGCAACTTCTCTCTTGAAACGTCCGGGGATATCTTCATTACCTCTTAATTTTTTTAATCTGCCTATGTGTTTATCAATTTGTCTTAACAAATGCTCAAAGATTTCTCTGTCTGTCTTTAAACCATATCCTTTTCTATACAATTTTTGGATTTCCCGGATTATTTTTATAATTTCTTCGTCCATTTTAAACGTCCAACGTTGCCTCCTTTGCATTTTCTGCGATAAATTCTTTTCTTCCCTGAACATCACTGCCCATAAGCATTGAAAAAGTGCTGTCAGCTTCAACAGCGTCTTCAATAAATATTTTCTTAATTTTTCTGGTCTTTGGATTCATCGTCGTCTCCCAAAGCTGCTGCGGCGACATCTCCCCCAGGCCCTTAAATCTCGTGACACTTGCTGAGCCAAGTTTCTTAGAAAGTTTCTTGAGTTCTTCCTCAGAATAAGTATAATAATCTTTTTTTCCTTTTCTTATCCTATACAAAGGAGGCAAAGCAACGTAAATATTTCCGTTTTCTATAAGCTCTGGCATGTATCGGAAAAAGAAAGTCAGAAGCAAGGTTTTGATATGCTCGCCGTCGACGTCAGCGTCGGTCATTATTATTATCTTCTTGTATCTTAATTTCTTTAAGTCGAAATGCTCACCGACACCTGTGCCGATAACTGTAATTATGTTTGCTATTTCTTCGCTTGAAAGCGCTTTCACTGGATTTGCTTTTTCAATGTTCAGAATTTTCCCTCTCAAAGGAAGGATTGCTTGTATGTCTTTGCTCCTCGCCATTTTCGCAGAACCGCCTGCAGACTCTCCTTCAACAATATAAAGTTCTGTGTTTTCTGCCTTCTTCTTTGAACAATCTGCAAGCTTGCCCGGCAGACCAGAAAGTGAGAAAGCATTTTTCCTTCTCACAAGGTCTTTAGCTTTTTTCGCCGCAAGCCTAGCCTTGGCAGAATCAAGGGCTTTCTGCGCCACTTTTTTTGCAACAGAAGGATTCTCCTCAAAAAACTCACTCAATGCTCTGCTCACAATTGAATCAACAAATCCTTTTATCTCAGAATTCCCCAACTTCGTCTTCGTCTGTCCCTCAAACTGGGGGTCTGGCATTTTCAAACTTATTATTGCAGTAATCCCTTCGCGAACATCATCTCCTGAAAGAGACCTGCTCTTCTTACCGCTATTTTTCAAGAGCCCTTTCTTTTTTGCGTAATCGTTAATCACCCGCGTCAGAGCTGTCTTCAATCCAGAAACATGAGTCCCGCCCTCAACTGTGTTAATTGTATTGACAAATCCAAATATACTCTCCCGATAGCCTTGATTGTACTGAATCGCAACATCAAGAATTATATTGTCTTCTTTCTTCTTAAAATAAATGGGCGTCTTATGAAGAACTTCTTTTGATTTATTAATCTGTCTGACAAACTCAATCAGCCCGCCAGAAGAAAAGAATATTTTTTTCTTGTCTTTTTTTTCATCGACAAGAGTTATTTTCAAACCTGGATTGAGAAAAGTTATTTCTTTGAATCTCGTTTCCAAAACTTTATAATTAAATTCAGTTGTTGAAAAAATCTCAGGGTCTGGCCAGAATTTTATTTTTGTCCCGCTCTCGCTGGCACTGGCTTTCCCGACCACTTTAAGTTTTGACGAAGATTTTCCTCTCGAGTATTCCTGCCTGTAAATTTTTCCGTCTCTTTTAATTTCAACAATCATCTTCTCTGACAACGCGTTAACAACACTTATTCCAACTCCGTGCAGCCCGCCAGAAATTTTGTAAGATTTTTTGTCGAATTTCCCGCCGGCGTGAAGTCTTGTCAGAGCAACCTCAACAGCAGGTATTTTCAGCGTGGGGTGCTTGTCGACAGGAATCCCTCGCCCGTCATCACTAACCGTCACAGAACCATCTTTACCAAGAACGACTTCTATCTTTTTGCAATATCCCATGAGAGCTTCATCAACAGAGTTGTCAACAGCTTCATAAATCAGGTGATGCAGGCCGTCCTTTCCTGTTCCGCCTATGTACATTGCCGGTCTTCTTCTCACTCCTTCAAGCCCTTCAAGAACCTGAATTTGTTTCCCTGTGTAGTCTGATTTTTTAGTCATTTTAGTTTTCAATATTAGACAGCATTTGCTAATTTTTAGTTATTTTTGAAATTTTTCGATTCAGAAAATCTGTCAGCTTTCTGATTTTCTATGCACAAAAAAGCAGTTTTTACTTTATAAACTTTTCTCCCAAAAAAATAGTTTTATCGTCGATAAAACCGAGAATATTACAAAAAATTCTCAAAATCTCTTAAATAGAATTACCCTTCTCCAGTGACAAAAAAGAAAGGATTTATATAGTCTAATCACATTGGTTTTTTATGAAAAAAAGTTTGGAGATGATGCTTTTGTTGTCAGGAGTTTTGTCCACTTTATTTGGCGCGGCGAAACCAAAATCAAAGGAAATAAAACCCCGAAAAGTAACTGAATCTATAGAAGAAAGTGTAAAAAAACCAAAAGTTAATATAAATTTCAACTATGAAATAGAAAAACCAGAATTAATGAATTATTCAACAAAAAGAACAAATTACGATGGAGAAAAAGAATCCCGGAAATCGTTAAACTTCAGCAGTTCTTTAAAATTCTAAGATTATTTTTCTGCCTTTTTCTTTTTTGAAATCCAGCGCACTTTCCG
>CAYUGD010000003.1:0-21855 GCA_964444275.1 Candidatus Woesearchaeota archaeon | reverse complement strand
AGGAAGGAAAATAAAAAAATTCTTCAAAAAATTCTTGTGGCTTCTCTGGAAAGATGACAGCTTCAAGGGCTGGGCTTTCTCGGTCGTGTTTTTGTTTCTGTTTATAAAATTTATATTCTTTCCTTTTTTAACTCTTGCGACCGGAACATCAATGCCTCTTGCAATTGTGGAATCCTGCAGCATGTATCATCCTGACGGCTTAATCTCAACAACCTCTGACTTTGACCTGTGGTGGGAAAATCACGAAAACAAATACGACGATTTCTCAATAGAAAAAGAAGAATTCAGAGATTTTTCTTTGAGGGGCGGATTCAATAAAGGCGACATTCTTTTTATCACCCGCGCAGACCCTGAAAAACTTGAGGTCGGTGATGTGATAATCTTCAACGCAAACCAGAGAAATCCGGTGATTCACAGAATCGTTGAAATAAAAGAAGAAAACGGCGAAAAAATCTTCTCAACGCTCGGAGACAACAACCCTGACCAGATAAGTTTTGAAAAAAGAATAAAAGAGAACCATATTATAGGAAAAGCCTCGTTTAAGCTTCTTCCACACGCCGGCTGGATAAAACTTGTCTTCTACGACTGGAAAAAACCCTCATCAGAAAGAGGCCTCTGCTAATAAAACAAAAATTATTTAAACAAGTTCTTTCAAATAAAAACGAACTAAATTATAACAAAATTCATGGAATTCTGCCCAAAGTGCGGATCTATTTTGGTCCAAAAAAAGAAAAGAAGCGTCTGTCCGAGATGCGGATATTCAACGAAAAACAAAACAAAATTAAAAACTTCTGAAAAGATTGAAGCAAAAAAAGGCATTAATGTTATTTCTGAAAAAGACTCTGAAGTCCACCCTGTGATAGAAGAAAAATGCCCGGAATGCGGGAACAAAAAAGCGTATTTCTGGACCATGCAAACCCGTTCCAGCGACGAAGCCGAGACAAAATTCTTCAAATGCACAAAGTGCGGTTTCACGTGGAGAGTTTATAGATAATCTTTTAAACAAATTAGTTCTAATACAAATATGGCTCTGTAGCTCAGTCTGGTTAGAGCACTGGACTCTTAGAATCTTTTTTGGAGGTATCCAGGTGTCGGGGGTTCAAATCCCTCCAGGGCCATTTCAGGATTTGAATCAAGGCAATGGGTTCAAATCACTTAAATTCGTAAGAATTTATAGTTCCCAAAATTCTGAAAAGAATTTTTAGGACCTCCAGGGCCATTTTTTACCCCTTCCTTTTAAAGAACTCAATCTGCCGGAACCGCTTCATGACTTTTGAATAAGAGCCCTTTGGGACTAAAACCTTTTTCTTATTCTCGCTAAGGAGCCTGAAGTCATAATTCTGCACACTACCTTTTATCTTATCTTTTCCAGGATATTTTTTCCACCTTGTCTCGCCTTTCTTTTTGTATTGTAAGACCATTTTATGATTTTTTTATTAATTTTTTAATTAGGATAGATATTGCAATAATTACTGCAATAATTGCTAGCCCCATTCCAATAGAGAATAATAAAATGTAAAACCTTGATTCCTTCCCAAGGACAGTTGCCCCTGTTCCAAACAAAATGATTAGTACTCCCAGCACTAAAAAAATTTTCCCTTCATCCATTCTCAAATTTAACTTAAAGATTTTATTTCCTTCTCTTTTTTCTTTTTGCTGCCTGAGCTTTTTTTATGTTTCTTCTCCGAGCCCTTTTCATCTTAGCAGTCGGCTTTGCTCTTTCAGGAACATTTCTTCTGGACTTTGCTTTAGAGATATCTGCCTTCACTCTTCTTGGCTTTGTCCTTAATCTAGCCAAAACCTTTTTTGCAGATGCTGTCTTTCCGACGAGTTTTCCTCCAGAATAATGGGCGTCAGTCTTCGCAATAAGCCATGCTTGTGTGTCCCAGCTTCCATTACGCCTTCTTCCTGCAAGCCTTATTATATGTCCCTTTCTCCCAACATCATGCATTCTAAAACTCGTGAACTGGCTCTTTGGACGAACAACAACCCTGTAATACTTGCCTTTCCCAGTTGTTCCGGGCTTTTTTCTCTCACGACCCTGTGGCTGAGCTCTGGCATGTTGCCGACGGGACATAGACCTCCACTTCGCCTGGGCTTTCCTTATATTTTTCCTGGCAGCTCTTTTTTGTTTCTTAGATGCCATTTTACCTCTTTTAATATTAAATTTAGGAAGAAAGAAGTTATAAACTTTTCTAAAAAGCCGCCAGACATTTCCAACTAAGCAAAAACAAAAACATTTCGGGGCAGTAGTTCAGAATTATTTAACAAGCTCTTGAATATTCTCAATAGCGTCCGCGACTTCTCTTCCTTTCTTAGTCAGTCTTATAATTTTTATCCGCCCCTTTTTTTCAAAACTGACTAGCTTCAACGCTTCAAGAGTCTGCAGAATTTTTACTGCATGGCTATAAGTACAGTCAACTTCCTTCGCCAATATACTGCCATACTTCATTCGGTTGCTTTTCTTCAAAGAGACCAACATCAAAGCCGGCTTCCTTCGAAAAAAAACGTCAAAGTTATCTTTCATTTTATTTAATTTAGGGTTTGATATTTTGAAACCCTTATATTACAAAAGATATATTCAATCGATGTTTTTAAATGTTGTTATTTCTAATTTTAAAATGGTAACAATATTTAGTTATAATCTATTTTTAGATATAATTAAAAATATAAAGAGCCCTATAATTTAAAAGAAAATGCCCAGAAAACAGAAAAAGTCGCGTGAGGAGAAGCTTGCAGAGAGTTTTTTTCCTGTGAATCCTGAAGATACCAAGTATGCAATTTCCAAACCATACAAATCCTTAGATATTCGTTCTTTGATTACAATCGAAAAAAAAGGAAAAAAATCTAATAAAAAAATTAAGAGAAAGAAATCTAGGAAGAAAACCACAAAAAATACAAAAAAGAAAAAGAGCGGTTTGAAATATAAAGAGTTCAAAACGCCAAAAATAAATTTGAAAAAAGATGGTTACGAACTTATCATTACAGAAAAGCCGCAGGCTGCGTGGAAAATTGCGTCCGCGCTCGGTAAATCAACAAAAAAAGCCATCAACAGAGTTCCGTATTATGAGGTTGACAGAAATGGGGAAAAAATTATAGTCGCGTGCGCGGTTGGCCATTTGTTTACGCTCGCACAGAAAAATTCTGGCTCAAAGATTCCTATTTTTGACCTTGTCTGGATTCCTAATTTCTACGTAAGAAAAAAAGACTTCAGCAAAAAATATTACAACGCTTTGCTAAAACTTGTGAAAAAAGCAGGAGCCCTGACCGTTGCCACAGATTATGATGTTGAAGGCGAGGTGATTGGGTTAAATGTCGTGCGATTTATCGCAGCCCAGCCCGACGCGAAAAGAATGAAGTTCTCATCACTCACAGAAAAGGAAATAAATCAATCTTACGAAAACAAAAAACCGAACATTGATTGGGGGCAGGCAATCGCAGGCGAGACAAGACATTATCTTGACTGGTTCTACGGAATAAATCTCTCCAGAGCGTTAATGGAATCGCTGAAATCCATCGGAAAATTCAAATTAATGTCGATAGGAAGGGTCCAGGGACCAACGCTAAAAATAATTGTTGAAAAAGAAAAGAAAATCCGGGCATTCGAGCCAAAACCATACTGGCAGATTTTTATCACTTTAGAAGACCCAAAAATTGAACTAATTCATAAAAAAAATATTTTCAAGAAAGAGCAATTAGAAAAATTCAAAAATCTCGTCGGAAAAACAGGCAAGGCAGAAACGAAAAAATCTCAGAAAACTATCCCGCCAAACCCTCCGTTCAACCTCACTACGCTGCAAACAGAATCTTACAGACTCTTCGGAATAAATCCTTCTAAGACACTTGCAATTGCTCAGAATCTTTACTTGGCCGGTCTTATCTCTTATCCAAGAACCTCAAGCCAAAAACTACCTCCGTCAATCAACTACAAAGAAATCCTCCACAAACTCGCAAAAGAATATAATGTTGAAAATCTCATTACGCGGGAAAGACCTGTTGAAGGAAAAAGAACCGACTCGGCGCACCCCGCGATTTACCCCACCGCAGAAAAAAAAGGAACAAACGTCCGGACCCTGTCTGGAAATCAAAAAAAGATTTATGACCTTATAGTAAAGCGTTTCTTAAGTTTATTCATGGATAATGCGGTCGTCGAGAACAGAAATGTTAAAGTAGAAGTTAAAATTGATAAAAACTTGTCTGGAGGAGGCGGGGAGGAAGGCGGATTCAATAAAGAGATAAAAAATAAACTAACTTTTACAAAAAAAGGCTCGCTGATAAAAGAGAAGGCGTGGATGCAGGTTTATCCAATCAGAATAAAAGAGGAAAAGATTCCTGATGTAAACGGAAAGGTCAAAGTTTCTGATTTAAGGACAAAGGAAAAAGAGACAAAGCCACCGAAAAGATACACGCCTGCGTCACTGGTCTCGCTTCTTGAAAAAAAGAATCTCGGGACAAAGGCAACCCGCGCTGCAATTTTGGACACGCTTTATCAAAGAGGATATGCTCAAGGAAGAAGCATAAAAGCAACTCCTTTGGGAATTTCACTAATAGGTACTCTTGAGAAACACTCACCAATAATTATCGACGAATCCTTGACTAAGGAATTCGAAAAAGGAATGGAATCCATTTCTGTATCAAAAAAAGGCTGTGCAGAAAAAAAAGAAAAAATAATTAACAAGGCAAAGAAGACAATTAGAAAAATCATAAAACAATTCAAGAAAAAGCAGGAAAAAATCGGCGAAGAAATTTCCAAGGCAAACCAGAAACTTGTAGAACAAAAGAAAAAAGAGAACAAACTTCAGACTACTTGTCCTGCCTGCAAAAAAGGAAAATTAAGGATTACTTACTCCAAAAAAACCCGGAGATATTTTGTTTCGTGCGACGCTTATCCCGAATGCAAAAACACTTACAGCCTGCCGCCGAACGGATTAATCAAGAAATCAAAAGAAATCTGTGAGCATTGCGGTTTTCAAAAACTAATGCTGATAAAAAAACGCAGGCGTCCGTGGATTTTCTGCTTCAATCCAGAATGCCCGACAAACAAAAAGAGGATTGAGGAATACAGGAGGAAAAGGCGGGAAGGAAATATCTAATTCCAAATAATGTCCTGTAGCACATAAATCTTTATAAATAGGATGTTCTTTTATTATATCTAAAAAATATGCAAAAAAAGACATAAACTTTAAATATATTAAAAACATGGAATTAAAATGAAAGTGGTCAGATTAAGAGAGAGGGTAGCAGAAGATCTAAGAAAATTTGTGGAAGGACATAAGGAAAAATTTATTTCGCAGACTAATTTTGTGAATGAAGCTGTTAAAGAAAAACTGGAAAGAGAGAAAGAAACAGAATACACTGCAGAAAAAGTAATGGAAAGACTGGAAGGGGTGTCTCCAAAAATGGTTGATACTTTTTCAAGAATAATCAAAAATTCAAAGAAAGCAAAAGCTATAACTCTTACTTTTATGGATCTTACATTGGATGCTGATGATTTTAGTATCATAGAAGGAAACACAGAAAAAATATGTAAAGAGATAAAAAAAGATATTTCCAAAAAAAATATCCCTCTAGCAGGGGTTTATCTTATACTAAAACAACCAGAAGGTAGTCAGCCCCCCGATGTATTTGATTTTTTAACTGAAATTGATAAATGTTTACCTTCTCAAGCAAGTAAGATTCTGTTAAGAGAACAAGACAAATTATCAAAGGAGATTTATGGATATATGATACTAAAATACAAAAAATCCAAAAAAGAAGAAAAAATGAACCAAAAGGGGACTAAAGGTGAAAATGGAAAAGAGTGATTTTATATTCGACGATTCTAAATTTGAAGAATTAGTTCTCCAAAAATTAATCTAATGATAATTTAGAACGTTGGAGCAACCAATAGGATCGGATTCCAAACCCGAGTAATCCTATTGGTTGTCAGCAAAGGGCCAATAGTTTAGTGGGAAAATAGGCGCCTCCAGAGTGCAAGTCCCGGGTTCGATTCCCGGTGGGTCCACCTAGTTCTATTAGCTCTTTCCCATCATGACGGATGGATTATTTATGTCTCTGTAATCAAAAAATTACAGTGACTATTAGAAACAAAATAGAGCATACTTAAAGTTTTGGAGACTGAAGTATAATCATTAAAATCATAACTAATATTAAATAAATCTTGTGCCATCATTTTCCACCTCTTATAGTTTACTTATGTAAGAAAAGTATTTAAATGTTTTTATAAATTCAGATATAGAATTTTTATTCATATATAGAATTTCCCTAAAACCACTTGCCCAGATTAGTCTGCGTTTTCATCTGCTCAAAAAGTCTGCTTTTCTTCAAGACTTTATCAGGGTCAAATCCGAACTTAATCATTCCTATCTTCTTCGCGCTTTCTGTCATTTCGTTAATCTCGTTAAATTCAAGTTTTCTGTTCTTCAATGCTTTCCTGACTGACTCGCGGACAACCCAGACGCCAAGAGACGCCCAGTAGCTCGGGAGCTCAATTCTGATTGCAAGAACAGACGCCTGTCTTTTTATTTTCGCGAGATACTCTAAAATAGGAAGCCTTGCAGCATAATACCCGCCCGAAGTATTTGAAGCATATGTTTTCCTTCCTGAAAAAGGTTCAAAATCTGTCGCAGCCTTGATTTCGTTCCCGGGATTCCACGAACTGCCAGGAAGATAAAGCTCAAACAACTCATAGCTCCAAACATTCGGAAAAAACATTATCAGGTAAGCATTTCCCATGTATTCCCCAAAAAACAACTCATGGTTCTCAATCCATTTATATTTGCGAACTTTTTCCGAGAGTTGTTTCCCAATCATGTCGTCCGTCGCTGTAATCGACCACCGCGTCGGAACGAGTTTCTTATTTTTCTTCAATCCAAGAACCCCAACACTCAAAATCTTGCTCAAAGTGTACTCGTTAAACCTGCTCTTGTATAATTCTTTAACCCCTTCAGCCGCTTTTATCTCGTCATTCATAACCTTGTCGAGTTTTCTGTGAACTTTCACATTGCTCGTGATTTTCGCTTTTTTCAACGGCGCTCTCATCCCCTGCGGCAACAAAACCTTGTCTCTCTTAAAGCCAGGCCCCACTTTTTTCTTCAGTTCTATCTCCACGTCAACAGGCTTCGAAGCCATCGCAAGTTCCTGCGCAATCTGGACAAATTTCTGATTTTCCTTCCCGCCTCTGACATCTTTTACTTTTGTCTGAAACCGGGAATTAAGAAGATTGTCCCGAAGCCCAATCACGTCTCTTATTTTAAAATTGTTTTTTGCCCAGTAACCAGGAGCATCGTAAACCCAGGCATCTTCGTCTTTCTCCAGCGGACTCAAAATCCCAACATTCACCAAAGGATACCTCAGTCTCGAACCAATAAAAACACTCGGCGGCGAGTTTGTGTCCAGCTCTGAAACCTTGTCAATCTTATCAAGATTCTTATACTTAAAATTGATTTCAGCGATTTTCTTTATAACTTCAAACCGAATATCTTTTTTAAACGCCACGGAAAAACAGAGAAATAAAAGTTTATATTATTTAGGAATTACTGCAGAGTTTCTATCCTTGTAGGATTGTTTCATTACCAAACGCTCGAATTCAGAAAAACCTATCCTGTTAAAAAATCCAATGTCATCGTCTCCAAAGTTTTTGTTGTAAATCTTCCGTCTCTTAGAATTAATCTCCTGCAAAATATCGTTCCTGGCAAAAAATATAGGATAATCATTTGAAAGCAAATCAACAGGATTAGATGTAATAGCAATAGTCAGGCCTTTCATAAGCAAATCAAAATCAGCATAACTTAAACCACGTTCTTTCCCAATTCCCTTATATTTTTTAGAAATGCAGTCATATAGGTCTTTTTTATTCCCATCCAAAATTATTATTTTTTTATTATCTCTAAAAGATTCAGCCAGTCTTTCTCTCTCTTTTCCTTCATCTTCAATTAGCCCATAAGGGTCTAATGATTTTTTACATCTGCATCCTTCATAAATCTCTTTCAAAATAAGCTCAGTTGTGTAAAATCGGCTTCCATTTTCAAGATATTCTTCAATCTCAATCAAGAAATCCTTATTCTTTTCTGTGAAATCAATTTGTTCTTTTAATCTTAGACCGTTTCTTTTCTGACCCAGAGGGCCTATTATAATAGATGTATCAACTATAAGCAAGCGGTTCTCAAGGGAGAACTTTTCTAAGGTTTTGATTTCTGACTTTCTGTTTTTTCTCATCACAACCAACCTCTGCGAAATATTCCTTTGTTTTTTATTTCAAAGTTGAATTCTTTTTTTGGAATGCTTCTGTGCTTAAGAAGAATCGCTTTTCTTCTCCCGCGGTCATTTTTCAGTTCAATAATCGTCTTGCTCCAGTATTTGAACAAATCACCGCCGACAATATTTGCCTCTGGTTTAACTCCTTTTTTCCATTCTTCTTCAGAAAGAAATCCGTGATAAACCTGATTTGTGATTAAAACAGGCATGTTCTGGTTTCTTGAGATTTCAGAGAGAATTCTCATTTGTTTCGCAACTTCTCTGTTCACTTCTTTGACTTTATTATCGTCTTTCGACTTTCGCGCGTCGCCGAATTCAAGTCTGTAAAGCATAGCCATCCCGTCAACAACAATCAGACCAATACTTTCCTTTTTAACTCTCTTGAGCAAATTCGCAAAGATTTTTTTCTGTTCTTTGAAACAGGTCGGATTCAAAATAAAAATATTTTTTAGGATTTTTTCAAGGTTTTCGCTGCCGACAATCTGCTTCACCCTTTCAACGCTAAAACCGCCTTCTGTATCTATAAAAATTACTTTTCCTCCTTTTTTTGCCATGCTACACGCAGCCAATAAAACAAAATTAGTTTTCCCGCTCGCCGGCGGTCCTGCAATCATCGTTATAACACCAGACTCGTAGCCGCCATAAAGCCACTTGTTCAAATCATAACTGCCCGCAGATATTTTCTCTATTTTATTAATTATCATTTTAATCTATTAGATTATCTTTGATTAAGGAATCTAAAGTTTTTCTGGATACTTCAGTGAGAATTAAGATTGGCATATCCTTGCTATTAACAAATCTTCTTCCATTAATTTCCTTAGAAGGCTTTCCAATCCTACCTTGAGGATAACAAAAATAGGTTTTAGATTCTAGAATAGTCTTGGAGTATGGAGTAATTCCCATAAAAGTCTTGTAATAATCTCTGACTTCAATTCTCGTTCCAGAGAGTTCTTCTGATGTTTCTCTGATTAAACATTGTTCATCTGATTCTCCAAATTCAATTTTACCTCCTGGAAAAATCGCATAAATTCCTTTCTCAACAATTAAAATCTTTCTATCCTGAATTATAAGTGCATGAGCAGCTTTTCTCATATAAAACAGAAAGATGATTAAGTTAATAAGAATTATTGTGATTTTTTGTCAGAATTGAATTTTAACTTACTCCATCTTTTTGAAATCTTTTTCAATCTTTTCAAGGTCCTTTGTCACAGAAGTCACCGCATCGTTCACAGCTTTTTTTATGGATTTTCCTTTAGTTGTTATTTTTATTATTGGCTTTTCAGAAGGATGTTCACGCTTCCACGCCGCAAAAGTCACTGCAGGATCCTTGTTAAGATACACCCTCAAAAGTTCTGCGATAGTTAGATTCTCAACCTGCATTTCAACCTCATCCTTGGAACTTTTCAAAACTTTTATTTCCATGTTAAGAATTCTTGAAAATAGTTTATAAAGATTGCTATTTAGGCCGAGAGAAATCTTCTTTTTCTCTTTCTTTCTCTTCGTCTGTATTCCCTTCTAGAGAATCTGCGGCTTCTTCAAAATTACCCAGCTCTTTTCCTTCACTCACTTCTTCCTTCATTTTTCTAAGGTCAGCTATCGTGATATTTTTTGCCATGACAGGATCGAATTTTATTATTCTCGTGGGCGCTTCTTCAGGAATCCCGGAATATGCTCTTTCCACATATTTTTTAATTTCATCCGACTTTTTTCCTGTCCCTTTTCTCAGATTTATCCCAAGGAAACTTTCAAGTTTGCTCACGAGTCTGTGGTCGTCTTCCGGCAAAATTCCCTGCTCTGCCATTTTTATTGCTGCCTCGGATTCAGACAACTCCTGGGCAAGCTGCTCCTGGGTTAATTTCCTCAATCTTCTCGCCCGCATAATAATCCAGTGAAAATTATCAACAAGGTCAGGCCTCGGCTTTTTCTCCAAAGGCACAAACTTCTCATAATTCCTGTCAACAATTTTCTTTAGGTTAACATCTTCCTGCTTCTTCTCGAATTCTTTTATCACATCACTCTTGAAATTACTTTTCTGTTTTCTGGCATCTGCAAGCATATCGTAAACTTTTGAAGACTGCGTGGACTTCTCTGCTTTCTTAAGTTGGAACGTGGTCGGCCTTTTAACAATAGGGATATTTTCTCTTTTTGAACAGGCCTCGCAGATTTTTATAATCCCTTTTTCTTTTAGAGAAATAGCTTCAAAAAGCCTCACCTTATCGCCCGACACGCCGCAAATAGCACATCTCATAAATAACAAAACACAAAGGTATTTTTTAAGATTTGTATTGAAAAGAATATGTTTGTAAATTTAGGAGTATATTAACTTTATAGTGGTAAAGAGGGGAAAGATTTATAAACTTAAATTATTATTTGATTGTATGAGAACCTTAAAAAATACCTTAGGAATCGGAACAATAATCTTAGCTCTAGCTAGCTGTGGAAAGAGTAAACCAAACAAATTATCTTATAGTACCCCCCTTGAATTTTCAGAGGGAATAGATATGGTAATGAGAGGAAGACGTTCTGATGAAATAATTTCAGATAAAGGACTAAAAAGATTATCAGAATGGAATAGAAGACTTTACCACTTTCACAGATGCGACAGAAATGGAGATGGCGCTCTAGATGGTGAAGAAAAAAGAGAGTATGAATCCTTACCAATTTTTAACTATAGATTTAGATAAACTTCTCACCCAGACAACTCCTTATCAAGAATCTGTTTAAATTTCTCAAATTCGATTGTTTCTGAAATCTTTATTTTCTCATTTACAAGAACGGCGGGGAGTTCTGTTATGTCATAATTCTGCATCAGTATTTCCACGCTCGTGAGATTGTTGTCTCCTGAAATAGGAATGAGCATTATGTCGTCCCCGTATTCCTGTTTAATCTCATAAAGCAAATTCGAAAACACATTTTGCCTTGCCCTTTCGTCCAAGCTCACGTCATTCAGCTTATAAAAATAAACCACATTAACGATAGAAGAATCACACTTTTCCTGAATTTTCATACTATTAAGCCAGAACAAAGCCCGCAACAAATCAAATTTTTTATGCTCTGACAGAATCGTCTGCGAAATTTTGTTCGCGTCTTCGTACTCCTCCAACATCTCTGCTTCTCTATAAATCCTGTTTCCGAATTCAATGTTTTTCTGAACCGACAAATCACAATTCTCAATCGGGAAATTCGATAATAAATAATTTTGTAACCGCGCGTCAAGCAAATTGGTTTCAGAAGCAATGTAGGCTTGGTAAGCAAAATTGTTCCTGACGTTTTCTATTGAAAAGCCGATAAAAATTCCTATTGAAAATATTGCTAGCGAAAAAATCAGAGCGAACAAAAACGCGTATTTTGGTTTCACCATTTTATATCTTTTCTTATCATTTTGTATATTGAAACTGCCAGGATGACCGGATGTATCGTTAAGTACGCAAAAAAATACGCTGCGAGGTTAATAAAGTTTTTCCTGACGCCGGGATTTATTCTGCTAAGCCCGAACAAAGTCAGAGACAATCCCAGAATCAGAACAATTGCTCCGAAGAAATTCAGCGTCGTGACATTAACATAAAGATTGTTGGAAGTCAGGAGCGGGATGTTCGACGCAACACTATAAGATGTGTAACCATGCATTAAAATTAATCTTTTTATCCACAAGTAAAGAAATATGCTCAAACCCAATAATCCAAGAAACATCGAGACAGCAAACAGAGGAATTATAAAATATCCAAGCGGGCTTTTTTTGAACATTTCTTTTCTGTATGCAATAAGCGTTTGAACGCCGCCAATGTCCCACCTTATTCTCTGCCTCCACCAGGCTTTTTTTGTGTATGGAACAGAAGTGTAAGTCACCGCATTCACCGCAACTTTTATCCTATAACCTGCTTTGATAAGCCTCCATGTTATCTCAACATCTTCGGTCATATTTTTAGGATTAAATCCCCCGACCTCTTTTAACGCTTTTGTCATATACATGCTCAAGGCACCGGGCGTCACCCATATCCCCTCAACAAACTCAAGAAGCTTTCTCGTGAAAATTATCATTGCGTATTCTATCGCCTGCAGCCTCTCAAGAAGTTTTTTATTATTCTTGACCAAAATTCTGCCAGTGACAGAGCCGATTTTAGGGTTATCAAAATAACCAACCATGTTTCTTAGCGCATTTTTTTTAATATAAGAATCAGCGTCGATAATTGCCACCAAGTCGGTCTTCACTTTTTTTAAAGCATAATTTATAGAATCCGCTTTTCCTGTATTTTTTTTGTTCAGAAGTTCGACTTTCGGGTATTTTTTCATAATTTCCTGGACAATCTCTTTTGTGTTGTCTGTGGAGCCGTCGTTAACTACAAGAATCTCTTTCAGATTTTTGTAATCAGATTTTAATGCTGAAAAAATCGTCTCTGCAATTCCTTCTTCTTCATTATAGGCCGGAATAATCACAGAAAGAGAGAAATTTTTTTGGGGTTTTTTGTAAGTAAAAAATTTTTCTCTGTTCATTAGATAGATAAATAAGAACAAGGAGAAAAAGTAAATTGCAATAAACATGTATATCAAATAAATCACAGACAGCCAGTTCATTTTTCTGTTACCTTTTTTTCAGAGAGATTAAAATAATTGTAAAATTCGTCGCTCAGACTCAGCTCCCATGTGCGTCCCATTTTTTTCTTTTTAACCAGTCCAAGTTCTGCGAACTTTTTTATGTGGTCGTATGCTTTGTTGCCGCGGATTTTTACAATCACTGACTGCTTTATCGGCTGCTTGTACGCAATTATCGCAAGGGTCTCCTTCTCTGCCCCTGAAAACTCACTGCTCCCAGAAGCAAGCCTGTTAACAAGATAAGCGTACTCACGAAGTATGTCCATTTTCCACATTTCTCTGCCTTCGCCCTGCTTTTGAACGATTTGAATCACAGAATCAGACGCTCCGTATCTTTTTTTCAATTTTTCAATCAACTCGCGGATTTTTGACGGGTTCAAATCAGAAAGCGAAACCAACTCTTTCATGTCCAAAAATCTCGCAGAAACGAACAAAATCGCTTCAAGTTTTTTCAAATCTTCTCTTTCTCCAGTCCCCTCAGAATCTTTTTTCTTCCGAGCTATTTCAACCATTAAAAATTATGGTAAAAATGATTTATAAGTATTGTTCTTGACTAAACGAGAATAATTAATTTTAAATACCTCTTTCCTTCCAATTTTGTATGGAACCTAAAAATTTTTATTGGAAATTAGGAGAATATTCAGAAACATTTAACGAAGTTTATAGCTATCTTATTTTTAATGGTTTTAAACCATATGTTAGTTTAGAAGAAGGCAGATTACCAATAATCAAAGTGGTTTTAGGACTGGGAAGAGATACTCTAAAAGAATCAAAACACCACAAATTTAAAAAAACGATTGGGAATTTAAAAAACAAACGTTTCGTTGAAGATTGCAGAATTCACCTCCCAGAAAAACCTTTAAAGGAGATTGTTAATTTAGAGAAAATTACTGACCCGGATCATATGTTCGCCCATGATTACGAAGCAAACCTGAGAGACCATAATTTAGAGATGAATATAATTTTTAGTGACCATAACAATTATCGTGATAAACACTGGGTTGATAAAGATTCTTTTTTTAAGTTCTTTAAGAAAGGATTTCTTATGAAGCCTTCAAAGCGTGTTAATTAATTTTAAGTTGGAATCGCAAATCTCAATATCGCGCCGACGCCGCCCATATTCTTGAATTGCTCGCCTTCTGTAATTTCAGTTGAGATTATTCTTACCTCAGAGCTTATGTTTTCAGCCAATTCTGTCAGTTCTTTTATCTTTGGTTTCTTGAGTTTTTCTGATAAAAACAAAGTATCAACAGCTCCCGCCTCCAGAGCTTTTCTCACATCTTCTTCGCCGAGAAAAGTTTTTTCAGGATTTGCACCAAGATTCTGCATGAACTTTTCAATCTCTTTTTTCTCAAGTGTTCGTTCATGGTTGGCCAAAAGGTCTTGGGATTTTACCATAAGCTCTTGCAACCCTGATTCAGAACTGTCACCAACATCAATTTTTCCTATAACTTTTTCGCGAAGCTGTGTTACTAGATAATCTCCCTCGAGAAACTCGTCTTTTGTTGGTATCGGACCGCCCACAATAATTCCTTTAAGTTTTGGCATGTTGAAAAAAGTTTTCTTCATCTCGTCTGCGATTCTTTTGTAAAATTTTTTGGTAAGTCCTTCTGTGATTCTGTGGAATCGTTGACTGCTCTGTCCGCCGGCCCTGACTTTCGACGGAATGCCCGAAGTCATTTTATGAAGGGCCTCTATTCTCTTTCCCTTGAGAAGACCAATTGTTGCTTCTTTCCTGTCCATAACAAGCAGACCAAAAACTTCTGAAACTTCCAGCATTTCTTCCAAAGGGTCGAGAATAAACTCCTTATCGCACCGATACATTCTTGTGTTTAAAGGAACAGGCGGCTCAATCTCCCAAAACTGCAGGTCCTGCTGTCCTTCAGCTTTAGAAACATCCCCACAAAAAACCGCCAGCCCGTCCTTAGGAGTTTTCTTGTATCTTTTCAGCTCACGAGTTATTTTATCCAAAGCACTGCCCACATTTTTCCTCGTTGAAGTGGATTTAATGTTTTTCGCAGTGGATTTCTCTGACTCAAGCTGGTCAATAACCGTGTAAAGATTCTGCCCCGCCGGAATATAAACTGTTATAAGTTCTGTGGCTCGCGCTCGCTTCTCTCCAAGTTCCTCAATAACTTCTGCCATTTCCTGTTTTGTCAATTTCACCATTTAAACAATAAAGAGGGTCAGTTTATAAAATTAGTTAATTTAAAATTAAAACAGAGTTCTCTTCTTATATTTAAGATATTTTTTGCCAAATCTCTTTATTAAAATCTTTTCTTCTCTGCGAATTCTTACTAATTGAATTAAAAAGATAACGAATATAATTAAAAAAATCCAAATTTTTAAAGTGGAAATTACAAGACCTATATCCATCAAAATTCTAGAATAATAAATAGGGTGTCTAAATTTAGAATACATTCCTGTCATAACCAGCTTCTTTGCTTTTGCCGAGGCACTAAAAGAAGATCCAATATCTCTGAGGGATTTTATCCAAAAAATCAAACCAACAAAAAATAAAAAAAACCCTAAAAAATTATTAAAAGCAAATTCCCAGAAATAAAAAAATAAAAAAGAATATATAATAAAAGTAATAATAACCTCAAGGTATCTATATCTATTAACAAATCTATCAACAAATTTAACAAGCATTTTAATCCACAAACTCCACCTTAAACTTTCCTGTTTTTATTTCTTTAGCATTTAAAACATTTTTCAAATCTTCCAATAAATCTTTCAAAGCGTCAGACGTCTTCTTGTCCAAAGTCAAAACAATCTCAGAATTCATTGGTTTTTTATTTTCTGTTTTTATTTTCCTAACTTCAGATAAAACATCAACTAATTTCTTCCATTTGAGAATCTCTTTGTTAAATTTCTTCTTTTCAGATTTGGGCCATTTGCAAAGATGTATACTTTCTGTTTTCTCGTGCTCTCGATAATAAGTCTGGTAAATTTCTTCGGTGATAAAAGGCATAATTGGAGCAACCATTTTCAAAATTGTTAAAAGAGACTGATACAGAGTATATTGCGCAGATAGCTTTTCGTTGCCGTCGCCCCAATAAATTCTTCTCTTGACAATCTCCAAGTAATTATCGCAGAACATCTTCCAGAAGAACTCATCTACTTCAGACTTCGCTCTTGAATACTCATATTCTTCAAAATAAGAAGTGGCCACAGAAATATAATTATTTAAAACTTTTAAAAACAATTTATCTAAGGATTCAAGTTTCTTTGGTTTCTTCGGCTTGTTTTTCCCGACCGCCATGAAAACAAACTTAGACGCATTGAAAAGCTTATTGATAAATCTCTTCCCAGCGATTAAATCTTTTTCCTGATAATCCATATCTTCACCAAGTCTTGAGCCCGCAGCCCAGAACCTCATTGCGTCTGCGCCGTATTTTTTCATAATCTCTCTTGGATTAATGACATTCCCTTTTGACTTTGACATCTTCTTCCCGCCGAGAGTTACAAATCCAGAGACCATTATGTCACTCCAGGGAATTTTCTTTTCAGAAAAATAAGATTTCACTATAGTATAAAACGCCCATGTCCGTATAATGTCATGTCCCTGCGGACGCAATAAATAAGGGATTTTTAATTTATTTCCTATCAAAGAAGAACTGATTTGAGGAGTTAAGGAAGATGTCGCCCAGGTATCTAAAACCCGGGTCTCCGGCTCTGCGAATTTTCCGCACTTAGGGCATTTCTTTTTTGTCTCTAAGGGGTCAACCGGAAGTTCTTCAATTTCAGGAAGAATTATCTCGCCGCAGTCAACACACTCCCAAACAGGAATCGGAATTCCAAAATGCCTGTCCCGCGAAATGCTCCAGTCCCATTCTAGCCCCTTAACCCAATTCTCATAACGCTTATACATATATTCAGGATACCACTTAATCTTCTTCCCCCAAGCAATCAGCTCTTTTTTCTTGTCAAGTATTTTTATAAACCACTGGTCTGTAGGAAGAAATTCAATCTCTGTCCCGCACTTGTCATGAACATTAACAGCGTGAGAAATCTTTTTTTGTTCAATTACCAGTCCTTCTTTTTTCAAGTCCTCTAGAATTTTTTTTCTGGCTTCCTTAATTTTCATTCCTTTGTATTTCTCAATTTTTAGAGTTCCGTCGTAATTAAAAATAATTTTTGGCTCAAGTTTGTGTCGGTTTATCGCGTCGACGTCAAATTTGTCCCCGTAAGAGCAAACCATCATAATTCCTGTGCCTTTTTCAATATCTGCAGATTTGTCCGCAATTATCGGAACCTCGTAGTCAAACAGGGGGACTTTTGCTTTTTTTCCAGCCAAATAATTATGTCTTTCGTCTTTAGGATTAACAAAAACCGCAACACATGCAGGAATTAATTCTGGCCTTGTCGTCGCAATCGGTAAAACCTTACCCTCGCACTCAAATTTAATCGTGGAAAACTGGCTCGGCAGTTCTTTATCTTCAAGTTCTGCCTGCGCAATCGCGGTCTGGCACTCAGGACACCAAATCGTCGGAAAACTCTTCTTGTAAATTCTCCCCGCCTTAAATAAATCAATAAAAGATTTCTGGGAGATTTTCCGCGAATTCTTATCAATTGTAGAATAAGAAGTGTTGTAATCAGAACTTATTCCAAGATTTTTCCAGTCCTGAACAAACTCCGGCGTAATTTTTTTTAGAGTCTTCAGGCACAAGTCAATGAACTCTTTCCTTGACATTTCTTTGCTTTTCACTTTATTCAGTTTCTCCACAAGTCTTTCTGTGGGCAAACCATTGTCGTCTGTTCCGAACGGATAAAAAACGCCTTCCTTCATTCTTCTAAATCGTGCTATAAAATCCTGCTGAGCATATGAAAAAGCGTGCCCCATATGCATGTCTCCCGAAACCGTCGGCGGCGGCGTGTCAATACTATAAACTCTTTTCTTTTTCTTTAAATCAGTTTTGTAAATTTTCTGCTTTTCCCAGAACTTTCTTATCTTTTCTTCTGTTTTTTGGATGTCATAATGCTTCATAATTAGTTCTAGCACAACAACTTTTAAAAACTCTTTGAATCTATTTTAATAATGGCAAATCAAGGGATACAAATGCCGGCAGGATTCGGCGGACTGATGAGATTCAGCGAAGAATACAAAAGCAAAATAATGCTAAAACCAACTCACGTTATTATATTTATAATTGCAGTGGTAGCTTTCAGAATTTTATTAGAACTAATTTATTAATCTAAATAATTTAAAATGTTTCCAGGACTCGGCGGATTAAATCCGAAAAAAATGCAGGCAATGATG
The DNA here is from genome assembly GCA_964444275.1 of Candidatus Woesearchaeota archaeon. Taxonomy (GTDB): domain Archaea; phylum Nanobdellota; class Nanobdellia; order Pacearchaeales; family GW2011-AR1; genus ASMP01. Next base: position 3,746 of record CAYUGD010000003.1, on the reverse strand, counting down.
AAACAGCTTGGCATGGAACAGGAGGAAATTTCTGCTTCCCGGGTCACGATTGAAAAAACTGACGGCGGAAAAATTGTCGTTGAAAATCCTTCTGTAACAAAAATTTCAATGAGAGGGCAGGAAAGTTTTCAGGTCTCAGGCGAGGCAAAACAAGAAAGCGCAGAGCCGGAAACAACGCAGGAAGACATCAAGACAATAGTGGAAAAAGCAAATGTCGGAGAAAAAGAGGCAAAAAAAGCTCTCGAAGAATCAAAAGGAGACCTGGCAGAGGCGATTCTGAAGTTGGGCGGATAATGGGAAAAGAATTTATTGAATTAATTTTTGGTTTTATAATGACCAGTCCACTTTTAGAAGAATCACTAAGAGTAGTATGGAATTATGAGAATAGTCTAATTTTTTATAAAATGATGTTCTTGCTGATGCTTTATTTTCTTAAGTTCCTAGGATATTTTTTAATAATTGATGGGATTGTAGCATTTATTTCATCAAAGCACATAATAGAGTATCTAAAGAATTGAATAATATCTTCTTAACACCAACAATTATTTTAATTCAAACTGCTTAGAACAAATATGGAGAAATTCCTTGAAAACCTGGCTAAAGCTGAAAAAATCCTGCACGCCGCCGACCACATGATTTACGTAACTTTTCCGCTGATTAAAGACAAAAGACTTCTCATTAAAATTATTGAAGAAATAAGAGACGCAATAACTGCCTGCATTACCTCAATTCTCCAGCGCGAATACATATACAAAAGAATAAAACTCTACAAAGACCCAAAAGCAAACTTCAAAACATTCACCGAAAAATGCGCCCCGCGGTACAACATACAAAATGACGAGATAAAACTAATTTTAGAATTGTTCGATTTCGTGGAAAAACACAAACAAAGTCCGTTTGAATTCATAAAAAATGAAAAAGTCGTGATTCTCTCAAACAACCTGAAACCAAAAACACTCACCGCAGAAAAAACAAAAGAATTCCTGACGCTTGCAAAAAACATTCTGAAGAAAACAAAAGAAAATTTCAAGAAAACCTCCTAACCGCCCAAGATACAAATTGAGAAAAATATAAAAAGTGGAGATTCTTATTAAATTATGCTTCTAACTTAAGAAGAGTTACAAAAATGAGCGGATAAATAAAAGAGGAATTAATTATGGAAAAAATAATTCAGGAAAAAATAAGTGCAGACCATCTTCTTTATGTTAGTCTTAAATACACGAAGACCTGCGACGTTATCCAGAATCTTTTGATAAGATGGCGCAAAATGATTGAAACAAGCATTGATGAAATTCTGAAATATGCGAAAAGGAAAAGAAGGATTTCAAGAGTTCCTGAAAACCCTGTCGGAAAAATAGAAACCATGCGAAAGATTTTCAAAAAAAACAAAGACGTTCTCAAGGTAATGGACATGTACGAACTGTTCAGAAAAGTGGAAGAATTGCGGAAGGAAAGAATTGGGGAATTCAGAAAAAACGTGACTTTAAGGTTGTTTTACCAAGGAGAAGAAATAAATGTGGACCTAGAAAAACTGAAGATTTACGCTGAAAATCTAGAAAAGTTTATAAGTATAACTAAGCAATTTCTTTTATCGAAAAAAGTTTAGAAGACAAACTTCTAACAGAGTTCGGGAAATCAACCGAAGTTAATTCAAAAAATGGCAAAAATAATTGTTATTGCATCTGGAAAAGGGGGTGTTGGAAAAACAACAACAGCAATAAATCTTGCAGCTGCGATGAAACACTTTGGAGAAGATGTGCTGGTTATTGACGGAAATCTTTCAACACCAAACATCGGGATTCACTTAAACGCACCAGAAGTCCCAATAAACCTAAATCACGTTTTAAGAGGAAAGGCAGAACCTTTTGAAGCAGTGTACGAGCATGAGTCCGGAATTAAAATAATACCTTCTTCTATATCGGTAAAAGAGCTGAAAAAAACCAAGCCAGAAAAACTGAAAAACTTCAAAAAGCACTTTAAGAAAATTTCAGAAAACGTTATTATTGATTGTGCTGCCGGATTAGGAAACGAGGCTTCATGCGCTATTGAAACTGCGGACGAGCTGATTATTGTCACAAATCCTGAAATGCCTGCAATCACAGATGCTTTGAAAGCTGTAAAAATCGCAGAGCAGCTGAAAAAGCCGATTAAAGGAATAATTGTGACGCGCGTGAAAAAAGACACAATAGAGCTCTCACCGGAAGTTGTAAAGGAGATGCTTGAAATACCTGTTCTTGGAATGATTCCTGAAGATGATTATGTAAGAAGAGCAATAAGCGTCAAAAATCCTGTTGTCCACATTTACCCAAAAAGCAAAGCTGCGAGGGCATACAAAGAAATCGCAGCAAAAATCCTTGACGTGCCTTATGACTCTGATAAAGACAGGGAAAAAATTCTTGAACGACTTTTGAGAAGGTTTGGGTTGAAGAGTTAACACCAACTATAAGAATTATCTTTTTCGCACAACTCAGATTCCATCAAAGCAACTTAAAACAAAAATTTATAAATAAACTAGACTTATGTATATTCATAGGTTAGGTTAATCATAAAATGAAGCTTCCTTTAAATTTAAAGTTGAAAAAAAAATCACATAAAGAAATAGCATATGCTCAGGACATTTTTGTAGAAGAGTTGTATAATTCTTTCCCAAGAGCTATAATTCACGGAGGAACAGCTATATGGCGCTGTTATAATGGAAACAGGTTTTCTGAGGATATTGACGTTTACATCATCAAAAACAATAAGAAAATTGATAGTTTTTTTAATTCCTTAAAGAAAAAAGGTTTCAAGATAATTAAAAAAAGAATAAAAGAAAACTCTGTTTATTCAGAAATCACAATAAATAATACATTTATAAAATTTGAGGCAACTTTCCAAACCAAAAAGCCGCTATTAAAGAGATATGAAACATCAGAAAGTTTTTTTATTAATGTTTATACTCTCTCACCAGAAGATCTGGTTACAGAAAAAGTCAATACTTATCTAAAAAGAAAAAAAATTCGTGATTTATATGACATATACTTTCTTTTAAATTATATAAGTAACAAAGCTAGAGTGATAAATCATTTAAAAAAACTTATTAAGAATTTTGAAAAACCAATAGACCAAGAGAACTTAGCAACAATCATATTTTCAGGAGCTGTCCCTAATCATAAGCAACTTTTAGAGGAAATAAAAAGATGGGTAAAATAAAGTATATTAAAAAAATAAGAAATTTCTTTAGAGAAAGCCCTGTGGTTGACATATCTTCTTTAAAGAAATTTATTGGAAAAAAAGATAATGATTATATACACTGGATTATCAATAATCTTCTTAAGAAAAAAGAAATAAAAAGAATAACAAGAGGGTATTACACTATTTATGAAGACCCTTCATTGGCAGTTTTTTGTTTTAAACCAGCATATTTAGGGTTACAGAACGCTTTAAGTACCCACAATCTTTGGGAGCAAGAAACAAACCCTGTAATAATCACTTCAAGAAAAACAAGAAGAGGAATAAGAAAAGTGTTCTCGCATAACGTAATTTTAAAAAACATAAGCAATAAATATCTTTTTGGATTTAACTATAAAAAACAAGGTGATTTTTATTTTCCGTATTCAGATATAGAAAAAACCTTTATTGACATGGTTTATTTCAAACAGCATTTAGACCAAGAAACAAAAAAAAATATTCTTAAAAAACTTAACAAAAAAAAGTTAAACTCTTACCTAAAAAAATATCCTAAGAAATTCAGAAAAAAAGTATTA
>CAYUGD010000002.1:0-26515 GCA_964444275.1 Candidatus Woesearchaeota archaeon | reverse complement strand
CGCGGTGTAACTATCGACCTTGCTTACAAGAAAATTCTCACTCAGAAATATCAGATTACAATTATTGACGCACCAGGACACAGGGACTTTGTTAAGAACATGATTACAGGGGCGAGCCAGGCAGATGCTGCTTTCCTTGTTATTGCTGCTCCAGCCGGCGTACAGCCCCAGACAACAGAGCACTTGTGGCTTTTGAGAACAATGGGTGTTAAAAACGTCGCTGTTGCAATTAACAAAATGGATGCAGCAGAATACAGCGAAGACAAATTCAATAAAGTTAAAGAAGACGTAAGCAAGTTACTTCAGAGTGTTGGAATCAACCCTGAAACAACACCTTTTATTGCATGCTCAGGATTAAAAGGAGATAATGTTGCTAAAAAATCTGACAAGATGGCATGGTATAAAGGCCCAACAGTTCTCGAGCAGTTTGACCAGTTCGCAGAGCCAAAGCTCCCAACTGACCTGCCAATGAGAATGCCTGTTCAGGACGTTTACGAGATTACAGGCATTGGAACAGTTCCTGTGGGAAAAGTTGAAACAGGAATTATGAAAGTAGGACAAAAAGTTATTGTATTGCCTGGGAGAACAGGAAAAGGAATTAATGGTGAAGTAAAAACAATCGAAATGCATCATGAACAATTGCAGGAAGCAGTTGCAGGCGACAACGTCGGAATTAACATTCGTGGCGTTGGCAAAAAAGACATTGCGCGCGGGGACGTTATCTGCGACGCGGCAAAACCATCAAGCGTTGTCGAGGAATTCATCGCAACAATCACAGTCATAAATCACCCTACTGTTCTGGCAAAAGGATACACACCTGTATTCCACGTTCACACTGCACAGGTTCCTTGCCAGTTTGTAGAACTTCTTGAACAGATTGACCCAAAAACAGGCCAGGTTGTAAAAGAAAAACCAGAATTCCTGAAAAACGGCGACAGCGCAAAAGTAAGAATCAAGCCGCAGGGAAATCTTTGCCTTGAAACGCAGAAAGACAACCCATACATGAGCAGGTTCGCAGTAAGAGACGCCGGCTCAACAGTTGCAGCTGGAATCTGCACTGAGATTGTCAAGAAGAAGAATTAAGATTTATTTCTTTTCAGTAAATTCACCAGTTTCTCGTAAATCTTTCATTCTTTTTTCTAACCAATAAGGTTGATGGACTATATGGATTGGGTAGTCCTTCCCTGAATCTGCCTCTTGCTTAAGCCATGCTTCACCTATAAGGGAATATATAAATTGATATTTAGGATTTTCAAGATCAAAACTTTTTCTTAAATTTTCTAAATATGAAGTCCATATGAGTCTTTTTATTCCCATGTCCTCAAGTAAATTATCAATTTTTGCTTTATATTCAGGATTTTCAAGATCAAAACTTTTTCTTAAATTTTCTAAATCTAAAGGAGTTATTGGCTCTTCTATTCCTAATCCTCTAAAGAACTTATCAATTTTTTCTTCTATAGACATCTTAATCTTAAATATTAAGAATAATAACTATAAAAATATTTAGTTAATAGAAAACCTTAAAAACAGCTTTATTCTTAAATATTTGAGAAGTATATTGATTAGAAATTAATATTTCATCACTTTCACGATTCATCACACTCACTGCATTAATTTTGCAAAAGGTAGAAGAAAGTTATCAACATATTTCTCGTGGAATCATTAGATTTCAGTCAATTAAATTAAAGGAGAAAAAATGGCAAAAATAAGTCCAGTATCGATTAAATACATGATACATGCGAACTTTCGTGTAGAGGGAGCGCTGGAAAAGTCTGACATAATCGGAGCGATTTTCGGGCAGACAGAAGGGCTTCTCGGCGCAGACCTTGAAATGAGGGATTTGCAGAAAGAGGGAAAACTTGGCAGAATTGAAGTTGAGCTTGAAAGAAAGAACAGGATAACTCTGGGTGAAATCAAGATACCAACAGCCCTTGACCAGTCAGAAACAACTCTAATCGCAGCTGCAGTTGAAACAATTGAAAAAATTGGTCCTTGCGACGCTCAGGTCGACATTGAAAGGATTGAAGATGTTCGCGGCAGTAAAAGAAAGTATATTGTTGAAAGAGCCAAAAAACTCATGGCAGACCTGGGAAGCCGAACCGACTCCAGAGAGATTTCAAAGGCAGTAAAAGAATCAGCAAGAGTCGCAGATGTCAAAGAATACGGAAAAGAAAAACTCCCTTATGGAGACCTTTCTGAAAAAGAGATAATCGTTGTCGAAGGTCGCGCTGATGTCTTGAATCTTTTAAGAACAGGCGTGAAAAACGTAATTTCCATGAACGGGACCAAACTACCAGACAGCATTAAGGAATTGTCTGAAAAAAAAGACATAACTCTTTTTGTCGACGGAGACCGAGGCGGTAAACTGATTATAAAGAACGTGCTTGACAATGCAAAAGTCAAATATATCTGCGTTGCCCCAGACGGTAAAGAAGTTGAAGAGCTCTCAGGAAAAGAGGTTCTTCAAACACTAAGGAAAAAAATGCCTGTTGATGAGTTTTTAGAAAAAGGCAAACAGAAGAGATATAAAAAAGGGACAAGAGCCAGGACAACCAAAAGTTCTGGTTCTTCTCCAGACCTCAACAAAAAAATGAAAACAAAAATAAGGGAAATCGCAGAGAAAAACAAGGGAAAAGGGAAGGCAATATTCTTAAACAATAATCTGGAGGAAATGAAAAAAATTTCCGCAATAGCCATAACAATCACATTAAAAAAATCAAAAGAAAAACCCTTCATAATAATTGTCGACGGAGCAGCGACAAAGAAAGCAATAAATGTCGCAGAAAAATCAGGTGTCAAAGCAATCGCAGCGAGAAACTTCACAACAACTGACACAAAGATTGAGCTGATTGGGATTTAGAAAAAATTATATATACTCAATATATAGAGTTTTCTTTCGCAATAATTTTTCTTTTTTTAATTTATTTGTAATATCTTTAGAGACTGCATCTTTTCCAATTACTGTTTGAAAAGTCCAACCGTGACAAGTAGTATCTAATTTTTCTAATAATACATCAACATAATCAGGGGCAGTACGTATCTTCGTGCTTTTTAGACTTAACTTCTTTACAAGCCTGTAATAATCTTTAGGGTTGCTAAAAAAAACCTTAGGCCCCCATATCGGGTCATGACGAAGAGTATATCTTTTAATGTCTAATTCTTCTAATAATTCTAACATCTTTGAATCTTTATAGGGCAGACTTCTAAACATAAAAATCAAAATAACAGCGATTATATAAATTTTTATGTTCTTTTATATCTTAAAACAGTTAATTTTTTATTCTCTTGTTTTCTGGAAAAAAACATGACAATAAAATTCGGGCCTGCGGGCTTGGGCGGAGTGAAAAAGGCTATCTTAAATTTGGAGACTTATTCTGCGTTTGGACTCAAAGCGTGCGAGGTTGAATTCACTTATAGCGCCTACATTAAGAAAAAAGAAGACGCGAGAAAAATCGGCAGGGCGGCGAAAAAGCTTGGTATAAAGCTCAGTATTCACGCTCCATACTGGATTAATCTTAATTCTGATGACAAGAACGTAATTAAAAAAAGTAAAGAGAGAATTCTAAGATGCTGCGAAGTTGGGACTTGGCTTGGCGCTTACAGAGTTGTTTTTCACCCAGGATATTACGGAAAGAAAAGCAGAGAAGAAACTTATGAAAATATAAAAAAGAATATTCTGGAAATAAAAAAAGAAATTAGAGATAAAAAATACACGCCCAAGCTAGCGCCGGAAACCACAGGCAAAGTTAATGTTTTTGGAAGCATTGATGAAATCGCGAATCTTGTTAAGGACACTGGCTGCGCTTTCTGCATCGACTTCGCGCACATTCTCGCAAGATACAAAACGTATAAATTTAAAGAAATATTAAAAAAATTCAGAAATCACAAAGAACTACACATTCACTTTTCTGGAATTGTTTACGGAAAAAAAGGCGAGAAGCGGCACAGGAAGACAAAGGAAAGAGAGTGGAAAAAACTCCTCAAAAACCTGTCCAGAATTTCAAAAAACAAAGAAATAATTATAATAAACGAAAGCCCGGACCCTTTGAAAGATTCTATCCTCGGTTTGGCAATTTCTCAAACTCTCGTCGGTAAATAGCAAATTATTAGACAATTAACTAAATGTTACTAACATTTAGTACTACATAATGAATATTTTATGTTATCACAATAAAGTTTATAAGGGACTTTACAGTGAGTTAATTAGAAGACTTAGTCTTCACCCTAAATAAATTACACAAGAAAAAATGAATATGAAAAAACTTTTGGTTTTTTTCATGGTGCTTGTAGGCGTACTCTTTGTAGCCAACACTGTAAGCGCTGCTGAAATTGCAGAAGACCCAATTACTGTTGAAGTTAACGGAATTGACGTTAATGACAATGCTTCAATAGTTGTTGGAGAAACAATTTTAGTAAGAGTTGAATTTGATGCACTTGTTAACACGCAGGATGTTACAATTGAAGTAGAGCTTGAAGGCGACAGAAAAGACGTGGACGCAGAAACATCTCTTTTTGATGTTGAAGCCGGAAACAGATACCACAAGACACTTGTCCTTGAGGTTCCTTTTGACCTTAGAGATTCGCTTAGCGGCGATGCAAGTCTTAACATCGATATAAGCGGAAGCGGTTACGAAACTTCAGAAAGTTACACTCTAAGGATTCAGAGAGAATCGTACAGCGTGGACATTTTGTCTGTAGAAGTTCCTCAGAAAGTTAACGCCGGAGAACTTTTCCCGGTTGACATTGTTCTGAAGAACCTTGGTTACAACGACTTGGAAGACTTGTTCGTAACAGCAAAAGTATCTGCTTTGGGTGTTGAAAGAACATCTTTTTTCGGAGACATTGTCGCTCTTAGATGCGATGATGAAGCAGAATCTGCTGAAGAAAACTGGGGCGTCAACATTACAAGAAAGTGTTTTGAAGATGAAAGAGACACTGTTACAGGAAGAATTTTCCTTCAAATGCCGTATGATGCTGAGCCAGGTGTTTATGCGCTTGAAGTAGAGGTAGAAAATGAAGATACTGTTTCAAGCAAAGCAGTCCAGCTTGTCACAAAGAACTCTTTCCCTGACGGAAACTTCATCGTTTCTGACGGAAAGCTTTTGATTGTGAACCCTACAAACGAAATCGTTGTTTACAGACTTGTTCCTCAGTCAACAGATGATGTGACTGTAAGTTTGTCTGAGACTCTTGTTTCAGTTCCTGCAGGTTCAAGCAAAACTGTGATAGTAGATGCTGATTCTGACGTTTCCGGAACACACACTTATTCTGTAAGTGTTTTCGGAATGGACGGAAAGCTCGTTGAAACAGTTAGCTTCACAGAAACAGTTGATGGAACAGTTACAAGCCCAATCGTTGTCTTGACAATTGTTCTGGCAATAATCTTTATTGTATTGCTGGTTGTTCTAATTGTCTTGCTCGGAAAAAAGCCTGAAAAAACTGAAGAATTCAGCGAAAGTTATTACTAGTTTTATTTTTGTTTTTTATTTTTTTATTATTTAACTTTCGCCTTCTTCTCACATTAAAAAATATAAAATAAGGAAAAATGGAGACAAAAACAATCTCAGAAAAGGAAAATCTTGAAAAAAAGATTAGCGAATATACTAAAAATATAGATAGTGATAGTTTTATTGCTCGTGAAAGAGCAATAGTGAGATTAGGGGAAATAGGTAACAAGGATGCTACTTTACCTCTAGTATGGGCTTTAAAAAATGATGAATATGAAAGTAATCGTAAATTAGCCGCTATCGAATTAGGAAATATTAGGGATAAAAGATCAATTCCTTATCTTATTGAAGCACTTGATGATGAATTCTATGAGGTCAGAAGAGATGCTGCTGAGGCTCTAGGTGTTTTTGGTGAAGGTAAAATCAAGCCAGCACTAAAAGAGTTAATCAATAAAAGAGTTGGATATGAAACTCAGGTTGCCAGAAAGAGTTTACGGAAAATTGCAATGAGGGAAATAAAAGACAAAACAAAAGAGAACGCGATATTTCTAGGATTAATTGGAGGAATGTTTTTAGGATCAAATAAAGTATTTGCCGGCAACTCAGCAGATCTTACAAGTGATTCTAGACAGGTGCCTGTTCAGTATTATAAAGTTTGTTTTGATGTAAATAAAGACAAATGGATAGTTGGCAGTGTTCCCCTTGGTAAACAAAAAGATAATAGCGCTTACATTTTAGGATGGACAGACTCTCAAAATGATATTAAGTTGCTACAAGGAAATATTGCAACTAAAAAAGGAAACCTTAATCTTGGATTACAAGCTACAAAGATGTGGATAAATGAAGAGAGTATCCCCTCTGATTTTACCTTAAGTGTTGATTTAGGCATGAAAGATGGGGGTCTTGCTAGTTTAATAAATCTAAGAAATTTAGAAAAAACTAAAATAGGTGCAAGAGCAAACTTAAAAGATATTACAGCTTATTTCACAACTGCATTAAGAGAACTTGAGCCAATGTTCGGTGTAAGCTACAATGGAAAGGTAACTCTGGATTTAACATATCAACCAGAAGGTGAAACATATTTTGCTAGAGTTTCAAAAGGAATCAATACTAATTTTGGAACAGTAATCCCAGAATTAAGAGCAAAGTATAATGATGATGGGCAGTTTTATGGAATTGGGATAGGATTTATTCCAAAATAAAGAGATAATAATCATATAAAATAAAAAACAGGAGAAAAGAAAATGGAACCACCAAGTGAAGAATCAAAAGAAAAATGCCCTTATTTAAATAAAGGATGTATTGTTAACGGCTTGTTATTCTCTTTAGAGGATGAAATTAAGTATAGAAATGGGAAACAAAGAACAGAATTAGATAATTTTATGAATAAATATCTTGGGGAAATAAAAAAAATAGTTCCTGCATTGGCAGAAGATGTTAATCGTAAAATACGTCTTCTTGAGACAGAAGGGGGGCTTGTAGTAAAACATTTAAGAGAGAAAATTTACAATTCTTGGTGTACTAAAGACTATAGCAATTGCCCTCAGTATGAATACTGGGGAAAAGAAGATTCTTTTGGAAAAGGATATAATATTTCTCCAAATGATATTGAAGGACTTTTAGAAGAAGATTAATCCCCACCACCCTCAACAAAGGGCACAAAGATAAATCCGGGTATTTCACTTTTTGTAATAAATTTGTCTCCTTGTTTTTGAATCACCACAATATCCTGCTGAAATCTTGGGCCTTTCGGAGCCACGAGAATTCCTCTATCTTTTAGTTGTTCTAAAAGAGCTTCAGGTATCTCACGAACAGCGGCACTTATCAAAATCCTGTCAAAAGGGGCTTTCTCTGGAAAGCCATTAAATCCGTTTCTTGCATGAACTTCCACATTTCTGTGATTTCCTTCTGCCAATGATTCTCTTGATTTTTTTGCTAAATCCTTGATCACTTCCAGGCCAAAAACCCTGCCTTTTTTTCCGACAATTTTTGACATCAGGGCCATAACATATCCAGAGCCCGAGCCAACTTCAAGAACATTTTGGCCTGGCTTTAAATCAAGCTCAGAAAGCATTACTGCGATTGTGTATGGCTGGGAAATTGTCTGCCCGTCGCCAATCGGAAGAGCGGTGTCTTCATATGTCTGCTCTTCAAACTCCTCTGGAATAAAATCCTCTCTCTTCACATCAGAAAAAGCATTCACAATCTTCTTTGAAAAACCCATCTTTTTTAATCTTCGAAGGAGTTCTTCTTTGTTCATAACAAACTAATAGATAGTAGGCTAAATAAATCTTTATAAAATCTTTTTGAGAGTTTAAATTATGATAAATGAAAAGGAAAGAGCAATATCTAATTCTATTAATTATGGAATTGACAAGATTATAGAAAGAGCCATATCAGAAGAAAGCAGATGGTTAATAAATTATATAAAAAATAAGTTTGAAAAAGAGATATACCCTTTATTTAATGAACATAAATTTGAAAAAGAAAAATCCAGAGGAAATATTCTCCAAAAAAATCGGTCGCAAAAAAATTTGAAAAATTTTTGGAAAGAGATACCAGAGACATTTAACTACAAGTTTGGAAAACTAGAATGGCTTACTCTAACAAACACTCCTAACGGCGCCTTATATTTTATCTATAAATTATGTAGTAAATACATAGAAAAATTTTATTCAGATTCAAAAGTAATAAATCACCCCATAAGTGAACTTTATAGTTTAGTCACAGAGATATACTGGAAACAGATTGAGGGAGAGGAATTTAAAATCAAACCTTCAAGCTGACAATCTTGCTTATGCCGTCGTGCATGCTTATTCCGTAAAGGTTCGTGGCTTTTGAGATTATTTCGTCATTGTGTGTGATAACTATGTATTGGCCTTTTTGCATATATTTATTTAACAAACCCGCGAGGCGCTCAGAGTTTTTCTTGTCAAGAGCTGCGTCAATTTCGTCGAGCAGATAAAAGTAATAAGGGCTGTATTCCTGAATTGCAAAAATGAGTGAGAGAGCCACAAGTGTCTGCTCGCCGCCGGACAGAGATTTCACATCAAAATATTTTCCGTGGCCTGTTTTAACAATTATCTGAACGCCTGAGCCATGTTCAAAAGGGTCCTTCTTGTTCTCAAGCTCAAGAAAAACATGCCCTTTGATACTTAATTGCGAAAAGTTCCTTGAGAAAAGTTCGTTCAAAGTTTTCATCGTTTTAAGGAAGGCCCTCTTCTTCTTTTTGTCAATCTCCTCAATTATTTTCAAAATGCCTTCTTTTTCCTTGGAAATTATCTCTGCCTTTTCTTTTATTGAATCGTATTCTTTTTTTATAGAGTCATAAACTTCCAGCGAGCGGAGGTTCACGCTCCCGATTCTTGAAAGAATATCCTGAACTTTGGCAAGCTTTTCGGAAAGAGACTCTTTGCTTTTTTTCTTAATTATCTTATCTCTAACATCTTCAAATTCAAGCATCTCTGTCTCAAGGTTCTCTGTCTCTGCGTCAACTCTCGCCCTATCTATCTTCAACTCGTTAATTTCATCTTCTGTCATACGAATTTTGTGCTGTTGTTCCAAGACCTCGGATTCCTTTTCTCTCACCTGGGAATAAATAGAATCTCTCTCAGAAATGAACTTCTTAAATTTCTGGCTGAGAATTTCCTCCTGCCTCCTCTTTTCCGTTAGTGCTTTCTCTTTCTCCTCAACAATTTTCTTCAAAGATTCAACCTCTTCTTTCACTTCCTCGTCGTCTATCACCGCCTGTTTCAAAGAAATTTTCAAACGCTCAAACTCCCTTTTCTTGAAATCAACCTCTGAACTTAAGTTCTCTTTTGTCCTTGAAGAAATCTCCTGAATCTCAATTTTTAGAGTCTCGTACTTTGTTTCAATGTTTGAACTGGCTTCAAGAATTTTTTCAAACTTTTCTCTTTTCTTAATCAACTCTACCAACTCTTTCTCAACCTCCTCGGATTTTTCCTTAAGTTTTTTTATCTGCGATTTCTTTTCATTCATACTTTTTATTTTACTTATATCCGACTCTGTTCTGGAAATCTTCTCAGTAAGTTGCTCTATGTCCTTAGTAAGTATTTCTTTCTTTTGATAAATTATTTTCAATTCCCTGTCAGAATCCTGCACCTCTTTCTCAAGTTTTTTTATCTTTGGTAAAAATTCATTTTCTATTTCTTTCAAATGTTCGGGTGTTATCTTACTTTTGCAAACAGGACAGACGTCAAGCTTTGAAACTTTCCCAAGGATTTTTTTATGATTTTCTATTTCGGACTCATTGACAGAAGTAGTCTTCTCGAGTTCGATTTCTCTTTTCAAAAGTCTGCTTAGGGCTTCTTTTTTCTCGGCGAAAAGAGTTTTAAGTTTGTCTAGTCTTTTCCGATTTGATTTTGGGTCAAAAATTTCCAATGAAATCTCTTCTGACTGCCGGACAAGAGAATCGGCTTCGTTATTGTAATTTTTAAGAGAGATTTCTTTGTCGCGGATTCTTTCTTTCAAAGATGAAAGCTTGGACTTGGTCATATAAAATTTTTTGCGTTGCTCGTCAATTTCTTCAAGAATCTTTTTTTTCTCTTCCACTTCCTGCGATTTTTTCTTTTCCGTCAGGGCTTCTTTACTTTCTCTCTGCAGTTCATTAATAGACTTCTCTGCTTTTTTTATCGCTTCTCGGAGCTCTTGTTTCTGTTTTGATAAATTATTATGTTTGGTTTCCTGATTCTCGAGTTTTACATTTATTCCTGAAAGTTCTGCTCGCAGATTTGCAATTTCCTGATTTAATCTCTCCTGCTCTACGCCTGCAGAACCCTGAATTTGTGAATTAATTTTGTCCGCTTTTGCCTTAAGATTTTTTATGTCTGTTTCAATATCTGCTAGAGATTTTTTTGTTTTCTCAAGCGCAGAATCTTTTTCCTGCATTTTTTTATTAATTAATTTGGATTCTTTTCTTTTCTTTTTGAGGCCATAAAAAATTATACTTGCTTTCAATCTTTTTACGTCTTCCTTCAATTTTTTGTATTTGAGGGCTTGCCGTCTTTCTTTTTCTAGATTATTCAAATAAGAAGTTCTTTCTCTGAGGACCGAATTGACTGACTTAAGTTTTTCTTCTGTCTTCTCTAACTCTCTCTGCGATTTTTGTTTTTTCGATTCGTAGACAGAAATTCCTGAAACTTCCTCGATTACTTGTCTTCTTTCTTCCGAGTGCATTCTTACGAAATTTTGAATCTCGCCCTGTAGGACTATGTTAAATCCTTGAGGGTCTATCCCTGCCTGAGCCAGTAATGCCAGAACTTCCTGTCTTGTCTTTTTCTCATCATTTATTTTATAGATGCTCTGCCCGCTCTTTCTCACAATTCTTTTTATTGAGATTTCCTTTTTATCAAGAGAAAAAGTTTTGTTAGAATTGTCAAAGACCAGTTCGACACTTGCTTCTTTTGAAGGAGATGCTGCTTTTGTTCCCATGAAAATCAGGTTTTTGGCTTTTGCGACCCGCATTGATTTTACACTAAGTCGCCCCAGAACAAAACATATCGCGTCTGAAATATTTGACTTGCCGCTGCCGTTAGGTCCAAGAATCACGTTTATCCCAGGCATAAAAGGAATCTCTGTTTTTTTGGGAAAACTCTTGAAACCCTTCATCACCAGTTTTTTAATGTACATGAGAAATGAAACGAAAAGATATTTTTAAAGATTTATAATTACTCAAAAAGCTTTTTCTGTTTGGATTTGTGGCTTGCTTTTTTCCATGTGCTCCAGGTTTTTCTGAATATCCCTTTGTTGTTGTGATTTTTTATGTTTTTTTCGAGGAATTTTTTAGTTCGGGGGTCAGAGCTGTAGCCCGAGCCCATATCTTTTCCATATATTTTCTTTAACTTATCCATCTGCCTCTCACGCTCACTTTTTGCCAGGATAGAAGCAGCCCCGACAACAACGTGATTTCTGTCTGCCTTGTGTTCGCAGGCGATTTCTAAATTCGAGAGATTTTCTATTTTTAAAAGAACAAAGTCTCTCCAGCTGGTTCTATTGGGTGAGGGACAATCTATTATCACTTTTATTTTTTCTTTCCCGTCATTTATTCTGTTAACTATTTCCGCAGCAGCCAATCCTTCTACTTCATTAAGTTTTATCCCTTCACTATTTCTCTTATCTATTTCCTCTGGATTTAAAACAACAACCTCAAAGGCTTTTGCTTTTTTCTTGATTATTTCTTCCAGAAACTCGCGCCTTTTTTGTGTAAGTTGCTTGCTGTCTCTCACGCCGATTTTTTTGAATTCATCTCTCGTCTTAGAATCAATCAGACATCCTGCAAGAACCATCGGGCCAATCACAGGTCCTCGACCCGCGTCGTCAACTCCGAGAAGTGTTTTCTGGTCTTTTAACTTTGTTTTCATTGACAAAAAAAAGAAAGTTTGTTTTTAAAGATTTGTTAATATTTTAGTGAAAATAAGAAAACTTTATAAGCAAAATTATTTAGATTTTATTGCAGCGGGATGGAGGAGTCTGGAGTCCTCGCTGGGCCCATAAAGTCGAAGTTCTCTGAACTTTGAGTTGCTTAGAAATCTTCGATTTCGGACACCCAGAGATCGTGCGGTTCAAATCCCACTCCCGCTATCCTAAGTTAAGAAACTTTTATAACTTAAATTTCTCTAAGATAATCAAGCCGCAGTCGCATAGTGGTATTGCACCAGATTGCTAATCTGGACCCTTCGGGGTGCGCAGGTTCGATTCCTGCCTGCGGCGTTTTTTATAAGATGCCAGAGATTTACCAACCTGTAGAAGATTCTTATTTAATGTCAGATTGCCTCAAAAAAGTTCTTCCAGTTTTGGTAAGAAAAAATCCAAATCTTAAATTTCTTGAGATTGGAATTGGCTCTGGAATCCAGCTTGAAACAGCTTTGAACGCCGGATTGAAAAAAGAAAACATTTTTGGTACAGATATTAATTATGAATCTGTTGAACACTGCAAAAATCTCGGTTTCAACTGCATGCAATCAGATTTGTTTGAGAAAATCCCAAAGCAAAAGTTTGATATCATAGTTTTCAATCCGCCCTACCTTCCACTTAACAAAAAAGAACCCAAAAATTTCAGAACAGCGACAACAGGCGGAAAAAAAGGAAACGAGATAATAAAAAAATTCTTGGAACAAGCTAAAGAATATTTAAATGAAAAAGGGACAATTTTTTTGATAACGAGCTCTTTGTCAGAAAAAATTGATTTTAAGAGTTTTGAATACAAGTCCGAAAAAGTTGGTTGTAGAAAATTGTTCTTTGAAAAATTAAATCTTTGGGAATTGAAAAAGTGATTACTTTTTTATCTCGCTTGTTTTCTTTTTTGGGATGTAAAATTTGTTTAAGATTTTAAGAAGATTTTGCTTGTGCTCTGATTTTCCTAACCCTTTCCGGTCAAGAAGAATAAAATCAACTTCCTCCTCGGTTTTGTTAATTGCTTCTTTAATCATTTCTTCTGTGATTGGTACTGCGTAAGAGGGGATGATGTGTGAGATTGCGACATTCGAGTTTAACTGGATTTTGTTGAAGTTAGGACAATAGTGCGGGCCACCGATTGCGACAGCAACCTCGTTGTAAGGATTTTTTTTAAACTCTTCAATTGTTTCTGAAATTGTTTTTGCCACCGCGAACGCAGCTCTCCTATCTGTCCACTCCTTTTCTGTTGAGCCGATTTCTATAAATATGCACGGCTTTTCAATCAGGGGCCCGTGATGAGTTACTTCCATCGTCACATTGTAATTTTTTAAATGATATTGTCCTGTGTTTTTGTTTAATTTTTTTAACATTTGTTTTGAAAATAATGCAGAACTTTTGCACACTTTTCCAGATTCGCCCCCCAATTCCGCAGAACGCCAGTTCCCAGGAGCGTGCACAGAAAGAGTTTTCTTTTTGCTTTTTGATTCATGCTTTGAGGCAAAAATAACAAAATCATACTGACTGATTTTTTCTAAATCCAAATTTTCTTTATGGAGAATGTCTTTCTCACACAGATAAAAATCAAAATTAGGAGAATCTTTCATTGAAGTTAAAACAGGATTCTGCCTGAACTGCGAGAGCTGAGTCACGATGTTCACGCCTGCTTTGTCAAGTTTGCTCGCAACTATGAGATATTTTTTGTACATGGCTGAAACAGGAAGGGAATAGTTTTAAAATTTGTTGTGTTGAAATTCGAGCAAACAGGAATTATATTAATTCTTTAGTTGCGTAGTGTGTCGTAATCAGAATCGCAATTCCTAGCATTAAGGAAATCCAAAGACTTAATCCATAATTATTCGGAAATAGATATTCGTCCATCAGCCCCCAAACACCTCTCCAAAACGAGATGACGGCAAAAGAAATTAAAATTGCAAAAAAAATCTGGTGCCTGGATTTCATCTTATTTATTCTTTCAAACATTTTTTTACTAAGAATTAAATTTTTTTAAATTTTTCTAGTTTAAGCTGACCAATCAGAAAGTATTTAATCTAAGATTTTTTAGATGATTCATGCAAGAAATAATCAAAATCTTGGCCGGCATAATTTTCCTTGTTCTAGGAATCCCTGTTGGAAATCTCCTCGCGCGATGGACAAGAGAAGAATTAAAACCAGGGCAAAAATGGTTTAAAATAGTTATAATTTTAAGTTTGATTGGGGGAATGGCGGGGCTGATTATTAGAAATGATATTTTGATGTTCAGTTTTTTCTTTATTGCGATTGTCACGAGTAGGAGTTTGAAAGAAAGAAAAAGAGGAAGAATGAAAAATTAAAGAAATTTTCTGGTTAATTATTACTTCTTTTTCTTTTTTGTCTTCTTTTTAGCCATATTCCATGACCTCTTTTCAATCAGGAAATAAATCATTTTTATTTTTAAATCTGTATTGTCTCTGAAAAAAGACTTCAAAAATTTTGGGATAGCTTAATAAACGCCTAAATTTTATTTTGTCTATGCTTTATTTAATTGGTCTTGGTCTGAACGAAAAGAGTTACAGCAGAGAATCTTATGATATAATTTCCGGAGCAGGGAAAGTTTACCTTGAAAAGTACACTGTTGATTTTCCGTATGAAATAAAAGAACTGGGATGTCGGTTTGAAGGTAAGAAATTCATCCAGGCAGACAGAGATTTTGTCGAAAAGAACATGCGTAAAATAATTGATGAAGCGAAAAAAATGGATATTGTCCTGCTCGTTTACGGCTCGCCATTAACAGCTACGACCCATATGAGTCTTGTCCAGGAAGCTAAAAAAGAAAAAATCAAAATTAGAGTTCTCCACAACGCTTCAATTCTCGACGCTGTCGGGGAAACCGGACTGCAGATATACAAATTCGGAAAAACCGCGAGTATGCCAAGTTTCGAAGCAGACAGCTATATTGAGATTGTCAAGAAAAATCTGAGCATCAAGGCCCATAGTTTAATCTTAGTAGATATAGGAATGAATCTCGAAGATTCTATTAAAAAACTTGAGAAGGATTCAAGAAAAAAAGGCGTTAATCTAATGAGAATAATTGTGTGCTCACGGCTTGGAAATAAAGACTCAAAAATTTATTATGGAAGAACAGGAGAATTAAAAAAGAAGAAAATCAAATCCCCTTTTTGTATAATTGTCCCGGGAGAATTGCATTTTACAGAAGAAGAATTTTTAGAAGGCTTTAAGGAAATTAACTAATAATTTAAAAATATAAAACGCTACTAAGTTAAAAATGTATAATGCGCAAAAAATAGAAAAAGAAATTTTGATGTTCTGGAAAAAGAAGAAGATTCTGGAAAAAGCGAGAAAGAAAAATGAAGGAAGTAAAAAAACATTTTATATGATGGATGGTCCGCCTTACGCCACCGGGCACATTCACATGGGAACTGCGCTCAACAAAGTTCTGAAAGATATTTTCATGAGATATCAAAGACTTCAAGGGAAAGATGTTTTTGACAGGCCGGGTTACGACACACACGGACTACCCATAGAAAACAAAGTTGAAAAAAAACTCGGATTTGAAAAAAAAGAGGATATAGAAAAATACGGCATCAAAAAATTCGTGAACGAATGCAAAAAATTTGCCACTAAATACATCGACGTGATGAACGAAGAATTTGCGAATCTTGGTGTTTGGATGGACTTTGAAAATCCTTATTTAACATTAAAAAATTCTTACATTGAAACAATTTGGGGCACCTTCAAAAAAGCAAATGAAAAAGGGCTTTTGTATCTCGGCAAATATCCTGTTCACGCATGCCCTCACTGCGAAACTGCGGTAGCTTATAATGAAATCGAATACAAAAAACAAAAAGACACTTCTGTTTATGTCAAATTTAAATTTAAAAATGAAGACAAATTTTTAATTATATGGACTACAACTCCGTGGACCCTTCCAAGTAACACCGGCGTGATGGTTAATCCTAAGTTTGATTATGTTGAAGCAGAAGTCTGCGGAGAAAGATGGATAATTGCAAAAGAAAGGATGAAAGAATTGATGAAAAAGGTTAGCAAGGATTATAAAATAAAAAGAGAGTTCAAAGGCAAGGAGCTTAAAGATAAGAAATACGAAAATCCCCTCTCAAAGCATCTCAAACTTAAAGAGACTGAAAAGATGTATCGGATTATTCTAAACGAGAGATATGTAAATCTTGAGGAGGGAACAGGTTTGGTTCATACTGCGCCCGGGTGCGGGAAGGAAGATTTTGATGCAGGCCAGAAAGAGAATCTTCCCATAGTAAGTTTGGTGGAAATAGATGGAACATTAACGCCGCAGGCAGGCAAATATAAAGGGAAAAAAGCAAGAGAGGTTGACAGCGAAATAATAGAGGATTTGGAAAAAAGTAATTCTTTGGTTTACAAAGAGGAACATGAACATGATTACCCAATCTGTTGGCGTTGTAAAACTCCTTTGATTATGATTTCTGTCCCGCAGTGGTTTTTCAAAATAAGCAAAATTCACGAGAAGTTAATAAAAGAAAATGATAGAGTTAACTGGTCCCCCTCTTACATGAAATTAAGAATGAAAGCTTGGCTGGAAGGAATTTCTGATTGGCCGATTTCAAGAAGCAGATACTGGGGGACCCCTCTTCCAATATGGGAATGTGATAAGTGCGGGAAAAGGGTTGTTGTCGGAAGTGCTAAAGAGCTTGAAAAAAAATCAAAGACAAAAGTTAAGGATTTGCACAAACCGGAAATTGATAAAATATCCTGGAAGTGTGAATGTGGCGGGAGGATGAAAAGAGTGCCAGAAGTTCTTGATGTGTGGTTTGATTCAGGAGTTTCAAGCTGGGCTGCTCTTGATTTTTCTAAAAATGGAAAACTCTTCAGAAAATTCTGGCCTGCGGATTTAAACATCGAAGGAAAAGACCAGTTCCGCGGGTGGTGGAACTCACAGCTGATTTTGTCTGAAATAAGATTCGGAAAAAAACCTTTCAAAAATATTTTGGTTCATGGAATGGTCCTTGACCTTGGAAAAATAAAAATGTCAAAATCTCTGGACAACATAGTCTCGCCGCGCGACGCAATCGAAAAGTACGGGAGAGACGGATTAAGGTACTACTTTTCCAAAATATCCAAGGGAGAAGATTTTGCTTACGATGAAAGAGAATTCAAAGACATACGGAACGTGTTTAGAGTCTTAGTTAACTTAAACAATTTTGTTAATCAAATTGAAAAAGGACGAGCGAAGACGCAGATAGAAGACAAATGGATTTTATCTAAACTTAATAAATTAATCTCAGAAACAGAAAAGAGATATGAGAAATTTTGGCTTCCGGAAGTGATTCAAAAATTAGAGGAGTTTGTAATTAAAGATTTTAGCAAGACATACATACAGATTATAAGGGAAAGAAGCGGTGAGGTTTACGAACTTATGAATGAAATAAGAACAAAACTTCTGAAGATTCTTTCCCCAATAATTCCGTTTGTAACAGAAAAAATCTGGCAGGATTTGAAACAGAAAAAAATTGTTAAAGAAGAAAGTGTGCATTTGTCGTCGTGGCCGAGAGCCGATAAAAAGAAAATTAACAAAAAACTTGAGGCGGATTTTGAGACCGCGCTCCAAATAATCGAAAAAGGTCTTGCAGAAAGAGACAGGTTAAAGATTGGTTTAAGATGGCCGCTTGCAAAAGCAATTATCAATCATGATGAAAAACCAAACAAAAAGTTAGAAAAAATAATCCTCAACCAGTTGAATGTTAGAAAAATAGAATTCAAAAAAGGAAAAGAAATTTCTGTTGAACTTGATACGAAACTCACGCCTGAACTTGAAGCAGAGGGTTACGCACGCGAGGTTTCAAGAAAAGTCCAGACATTCAGAAAGAAACTCGGGCTCGAAAAAAAAGACAGAATTGAGTTACAAATTCTCGTAGGCAAGGAACTCGGAGAGATTCTTGAGAAAAACAAAAATTTCATAAAAGAGAGGACTGGTTCCAAAAAATTGGAGGTTTTCACAGACGCTCAAAACAAAACGAAGGAAAACTTTAAAAACAAAATCAACTTTAGTATAAAAGATAAAAGAGGGGAAATAATTATTACCAAGAGGTAATCCCTTGAGGTCACTCTTTTATCATAACAATCTTTAAAAAGAAAGGTGGGATAATAAAAAAGAGGAAAGATAAAAATATGATAATCAAAGAAGAATTTTTGAGCAGACTGAGAAAAATTTTTGGTCTCAACTTATACGAGGTAAAAGTTTGGGCCGCTCTTCTTTCCCGAGGGACAAGCACTGCAGGAGAATTAAGCAGCATATCTGACGTTCCGAGGTCCAGAACATACGATATTCTTGAAAGCTTGGAGAAAAAAGGATTCATCGTAATGAAGCTCGGGAAGCCAATCAAGTTCGTTGCACTAAAACCAGAGGAAGTCATTGAGCGAGTTAAAAAAAATCTCTTAACCAGAGCAAAGGAAAAATCAAAAAGACTTGAGAAGTTGAAAAACGACGAGGTTCTTGAAGAACTGAATTCTTTATTCACTAAAGGAATTAAATTTGTCGAACCCTCAGACTTGTCTGGAAGCATAAAAGGAAGACAGAATTTGTATAATCATCTTGATATGATGATAAGGGAAGCTGAAGAGACAATCACTATTATGACCACAGAAGAAGGTATTAACAGAAAGATGGAGATTTTAATGCCAAGTCTAGAAAAGGTCAAAAAAAGAGGAGTTAACATAAGAATTGCTGCGCCGATTAATAAAAATAATATAAAAGTTGCTAAAGATTTCAAAAAGGTCGCAAAGGTAAAAAATGTAGAAAATTTCAAAGCAAGATTTGTAATAATTGATTCAAATCAGCTTATGTTCATGCTTCTCGACGACGAAAAATTCCATCCTAATTACGATGTTGGTGTATGGATTAACACAGAATTCTTTGCTCAGGCGCTTGAACAGCTTTTTGATTTAGCGTGGAAAGAGATGAAGCCTGTAAAATAATAACAAAATCTAGATTATGGACGCTGAGTGATAATTCTAATTTCTTAGAAAAATTATCACCTATGAGATTCGCGTCGATTTATAGTTAATTCTATATAAATAATTCAAAAATAAAAAAAGATTAAAATAAAAAATAAAACTATTGACTGAGTATAGCCATCACAACGCTGATCAAGGTTGTCACAACGACGACCCATCCTGCGATTACATTAACAACCCCAAGATAGGGCACACTCAAAGTTCCGTCTATAAGAGCCAAACCTACTGCAAGTGAAACGATCACTCCAGTCAACCAAGCTACAAAGTTTAGCACTCTTCCGCCTTGTTTTTTTGCCATCTTTTACCTCCTTTATTAATTTAATTTTATTTGATTAGGAAAATAACAAATTAAAAATTAATTATTTTTTCCTCTTTTTCTTTCTTCGTTTTTTCTTTGCTTTTCTTGTTTTCTTCTTTTTCTTCGCTTTTTTTCTTTTCTTTTTCTTCTTCACTTTTCTCTTTTTAGCTTTGGTTTTTCCTCCGCTAATCCCCGAAAGGGTAGCTCTGTATTTTACCGGGGCCTGCTTTGCAGCAAGTTTCTCTGCTCTGTCTCCTGCTCTCCTGGCTTTCGTTATATTCTTCCTAATGTCCTTGTCAAGCCTTTGAAGTTCCCTGTTTGTTTTTTTAACAGATGAAGCAAGTGACCTTTCGGAAATTTTCCCAAAGAAAAATCTCTTACATTCTGCATCAAAATCATTCAGAAGCCCTTGTTTTTCTTCTTGCCTTGCTCTTATGAGTTCGCCAGCCACATTAAACTCTTTCAGAATCTTCGCAAAGAAAGATTCGTTCATCTTTTTTGTCTGAACCATTTTCACCTCCTTATATATTTTATTTAGCAAAATGTTATTTAAATAATTTTTGGATTGTAATTTTTAACATTTACATTTCTTCAATTGTTTCTATGCCGAGCAGTTTTAATGAATTTTTCAAAACCTGTCTGAATGACTGGACCAGAGCCAGCCTGAACGCTTCTTGTTCTGAGCCGATAACTTTGCAGCTGTGATAAAATTCATTGAACAATTGTGCGAGCTGGTAAGAATAATTCGCGATTATAGAGGGGTTTAAACTCCTGGCGGCATTTGACACGACCTCGGGAAAGTAGGAAAGTTTTTTAACGAGTTCTATTTCTTTTTCGTCCAAGTCAGGGACTTCAAATTTCTTCTGCTTTGGCGGCGCTTTTTTTAATATTGAACCTGCTCTCGCGTAACTATACAAAAGATACGGCCCGGTGTCCCCTTCAAACGAAGAAAACTTTTTGATGTCAAAAACAATATTATTTACTCTGTTATTTTTCAGGTCGCCGTAAAAGATTGCCGCGATTGCGATTTTCATCGCTCTTTCTTTCATCTCAGTTTTGGATATTTTTGCTTTCCTCTTTTTTAATTCTTTCTCAGCCAGCGAGCAGGTCTTCTCCAGAACATCGTCCATAAAAAATACATTTCCTTTCCGCGTTGCGATTTTTTTGCCAGATTTAGTTAAGTAATGGCCGTGGTAAACATGGATGCAATCTTTTGCCCAGTCATATCCCATCATCTCGAGAATCCTGAAAACTTGTTTGAAGTAAAGCTCCTGCTCCTTTCCGACTTCATAAATCATATTTACAAAATTATATTTTTTGTGTCTGTTTATTGCGGCAGCCAAATCTCTCGTCGCGTAAAGAGTTGTCCCGTCGCTTTTTTCAACCAAGGCAACGTTAAGCCCGTATTTTGAAAGGTCGACAATGAGAGCTTTTTTGCTTTTCTTCAAAAGATTTTTCTCATTGAGTTCGGCAAGAATCTGTTTTGATTTTTTGTTATAGTTTGATTCGCCTTCGATTAAATCAAATTTTATCCCGAGTTTTTTGTACAAACTTTTGAACTCCTCCATACTTAAGTTCCTGAAAACTTTCCAGAGCATCAGCGATTTTCTGTCTCCCTGTTCAAGTGCTTTGAAGGCTTCTCTCGCGGCTTTTTCGTATTTCTTTTTGTTCGCCTTGACATAAACTTTAAGCAGGTGTTTTATCGGTTCTTTCTCAAGCTTTTTTTCAGAACCGAATTTTCTGAAACCAACAATAAGTTTCCCAAACTGGGTTCCCCAATCGCCGAGATAATTTATTCCGATTGCCTTGAATCCCTGGAACTCAAGAATGTTCGCGATGGAGTTTCCAATTATAGTTGACCTCAAGTGACCTATTCCAAAAGGTTTTGCTATGTTCGGCGAAGAGAATTCAACAACAACTTTTTTTCTTTTACCGACGTTGGCTTTCCCATAATTCTTTTTTTGATTAATCACATCCCAAACAACCATGCGAGCCAGGCTTTTTCTGTTCACAAAAAAATTAATGTAAGGGCCGCGTGTTTGCACATCTTCAAAATCTGTTGCAGGCGGCTCTCCGATTTTTTCCCTCAGCTCAATTGCAATTTGAGAAGGATTGTCTTTGAGTTTTTCTGTGAGAGAAAAACACGGAAAAGCGTAATCCCCAAATTCAGGATTAGATGGGACTTCTACAATTTTTTCTATCTCTTTATTGCTAAGATTAACCCCCTCTTCCTTAAGTGCTTTCTTCATCAACTTAATTACAACTTCTTTCATGATTATAGAAGAAAAAATAAGTTAATAAAGATTTTGAAAATGAGAAGTTTTTTAAGTTGAGAGCAATTCCTAAATTTTAGAGGGGGTGCCGGAGTGGTCAAACGGGCTGGACTTAAGACAGGAGAATCGAAGATTCTCTATGTTTCAAACATTATGTTAGAAATCCAGTGGGTTAGTCCCTTACGCAGGTTCGAATCCTGTCCCCCTCATCTTATTTTATAGCCAAAAAACAAAAAGAAAAGTTTATAAACCATAAAGTCCTAAACAAAAAAGTAGGAGGCGTTAACTTCGGTTAATGTAGAACACTTCGGTGTTTTTTTCCTCCTACACTTATATTCTCAAAAATTAATTTTCTAAACTAATTTGTATTTATTAAATCCCAAAAGAATATAACTCTAAAAAGACAACATTATTGTATTAATTCCTAAGTGATAAAATATATAAATCTTTATAAACCGCGGTTTTCTTCAAAATTACATGAAATGGCGACCATCACTTAGAGATTTAGTAAGTGCTTTTGAAATTGGAACTGCACTTTATTTTGGAGCCCCTAATAATTTGTTCGCACAGGAAGTAAATCAAAACAGGATTTATTCGAGTAATTCTGAACTTTCAACTGCTGGAGAGGGGGTAGGACTAAAAGATTTTGTTTTTAATCTTGATCTAGATTCTGATTCAAAAATTAATTTGAATGATAAATTTGGGCTTTACGCAAAAAGAGGAGATATTAGTTATGATGTCATTGATGCAAGAAAAGGACTTAAAAGCATTATATCTTATTTAAAAAAGGATCTTAGCTCTAGAGATTCCCAGTCAAAAAAAGAAAGAATAGCAACAATAAGATATTACCAATCTCTTTTGAAAAAAACTCCTCATAATGAAAGGGCTTCATTGAACAAACTTGAAAAAGCTGTTAAAGATGGAGTTCTTGACGTCCAAAAAGAGAGTCTCGGTCACATAGAACTAGGGAGATATTTTATCGTTGCAAAAAGTGAAAGCATAGGGGGACGTAAAAAAAATGGTGTTCCAATTATCCTAGACATTAAAGCAGACAATTCAGGAGAAATAAAAAAGGCAGAATATGAAATTAAAAGAAAAGAGCTAACACCTGAATCAGAAAAAGTTTACTGGAGAGTCAGAAGAGAATATGGAAAGGATGTAACAGACATTAGTTCAGAATCAGAATATTCCAAAGAAGAAAGCAGCAATGAAGATGAAATTGAATGGGAAGAGATTGAATATGGAGACGAGATTGATTGGGAAAAAGAAACTCCAAACATAATAACAGACAGCAAAACAAAAAAAAGAAACAACTGGGATGCTTTTCATAACGTGCATTTTGGTTCAACTCTCGGCGCAGTGATTGACAATTATGCTAAATCGACAAATCCAAGCGGAAAACCTGTTGGGTTCAAAGCTGCAAGAGGGGGTCTAGAACTTGACGCTTTTCTTAGCGGTCCTAACTCAAAAGCAGAATTTGATTTAAGATTTTTAAATGATGATGATGGTTATACAAATAAAACAAAAGAAATAGAAGGAAGTTTCATTTACACTCCGCGCGTTATTAATTTTGAAGGGGCCAGTATAAGTCCGGCAGGCGGCGTTGGTTTAGAAGGCCGTGTTTCTTTAGATAATGAAACCATTTCAAATGAATTAATGAACCTAAGAAGCAACACCCAAGGAGAATTCAGGGAAATGATAAAGTGGCTTGGTTTGGGCGGAAAAATTAATGCAGGAGATTTTTTAGCTGAAGTGTTATACAAGTTTTCAAAAGGAAACGCTTCTTTAAAATTTGATTCAGAAACATTCCAGGGAACAGACCTTATAGCTAAGCAGGAGGATATAATCAGAACAATGGTCAGTGGAAATGCAATTAGAGTTGGATTAGGTTACCATAATGGTGCAGTTTCTTTGAGATTCATAGGTGAAAGAGGAAACAGGGTTTATGTTCCTTTAGGTAATAACGCCTCAATTATAGACGATGAATTAAATGTTGAATATGATAAATTTGAAATTGAAGCAATGCTTAACCTGCACAGGTTCCTCATCAAAACAGGATTCACCACAGAAGAAGGTTATCACGCTCCTTTCGATAGGAAAGATAGAACAGGAGCCAGCGAGAAAACTAACAGAGTTCATCAAATAGGTGTAGGTGCAGGAATTAAATTTTAATAATAAAAAATGAACAAAAAAATTTTGATTTTTCCGGTAATGTTTTTGGCAGTGTTGGTTTCAATAACCGCAAGTGCTTCGCCAGAAATCACAACAACGATAACACCTGGAACAGCAATCGCCGGAGAAACAGATTTATTCTGCCATATTTATGTAGACGGCGCGGAAGTAAGTTTGAGTGATATTTCCCCTTGGACTATAGCATGGAAAAGTGATGCTATAGGAGCAAACTGGGATTATTTAGGTGTCCAGGAACTGGATGCATCTGCTCTTTCTGAATACATGAATCATGAGCTTATTTGTGCAGTGGGTTCTGTTTATCAGGGAGGGGTTGTGATATTTATAGACATCCCTCAAACAAGAAGCAATTCTGTTCCTGTTGAGCCTGACTACACACCAAGCGCTAATTTAATTGTTCCTTCGCAATCTTATGTTGATGAAAATGTTCATTTGCAGTGTTCAGCATCTGGCGGAAACGAGCCCCTGACCATTGAGATAGACGCAGAAGGCAACGGAAACTTCCAGGATGTAACTGACACAGGTTTATTGAATCACATTTACACGCAGACAGGAAATTATAATCCTGTATGCAGGGTTTCAGATTTTGACGGAGATGTCGCAACAGACGACGCTGATATAGAAATAATTGAAGAAGAGGGACCGGAAAACCACGCGCCTGAGATAACTTCAACGCCGGTAACAGAAATCAATGAATTAGAGTTTTACACTTATGATGTTGAAGCTACTGACGCTGACGGTGACACATTAACTTATTCACTTATTCAGGCACCAGAATGGCTTTCAATTAATTCTCAGACAGGGTTAATTTCAGGCACAGCGCCAGAGGTTAGTGCAGATACCGATTTTGAAGTTGGAGTCAGGGTTTCAGATGGGGAAGATTTTGACACGCAGACATTTACAATTACAGTCAGAAACACAGATGGTCCTCAGGAGAATCATCCGCCAATCATAACTTCGGGTCCGGTCACGCAGGTTGATGAAAGAGAGTTTTATACTTACCATGTCAGAGCTTATGACCCTGACGGAGATCCTTTGAGGTATTCCCTGAGAGTTGCTCCTGACTGGCTTTCAATTAATTCTCAGACAGGATTAATTTACGGGAGAGCGCCAGAGGTTGATGAAGACACGCGTTTTAGAGTAATCGTCAGAGTCTCGGATGGCCGTTGGGGCGGAACTGACTCTCAGTTTTATTTTTTAACAGTCAGAGATATTGGTGAGCCAGACCAACTTGAAATAACTTCAACGCCGGTAACAGAGGTTAACGAGACAGAGTTTTATGAATATCAGGTGGAAGCTGAAGGCGGGAGCGGGCTTTATGAATTCTCATTAATCGAGGCACCAGAATGGCTTTCAATTAATTCTCAGACAGGTTTAATTTCAGGGACAGCGCCAGAGGTTGACGAAGATACAGATTTTAATATTAATGTAAGAGTCACTGACAGCGACGACAATGAAGCTGAGCAGATTTATACTTTGATAGTTATAGATATTTCAGAGCAGGAAGATGATGACGAGGACGATGAATCTAATGCAGTAAATGGCGGTGGGATTGGAGCAAGAGAAATCCCTAAAGACGAATTTTACGAATCATTATATTTTGGTCAGTTTGAAAAAGTTTTTGGCGTTGCAATAGAGAGCGGTCAGCCAGAAAAAGAGCCAAGGATGATTGAGAGAATATTAATCTGGCTCATTTTCTCAATATTGCTAATGCTGGCTGTCATCACAACAGTCCACTTGATAAGAAAAATAAAACAATAATTAATTTTTTTAAGATAATTTCCTTAGAATCTGAATGGGCGGAGCAAAGGAAAAGAGAAAAGACATAATAATTCTCGTTCTTCTTGTGTTAGCTCTTTTTGTGATTAATTACTCTTTTCTTGACAGGACTGTTGAAAATTTTTTGCTGGACTATGAAACTGCTTTTGTCGAGAGAGTTATCGATGGAGATACAATTGTCATTGATTCGGGAGAGAGTGTTCGTCTGCTCGGAATTAATGCGCCTGAACGCGGCGAGTTTTATTTTGATGAAGCAAAAAAATTCTTAGAAGATAAAGTTCTTAACAAAACCATAAATCTTGAATGTTCTGCTGAAAAGTATGATAAATACGGGCGGCTTCTTGCATTTTTACATTTTGGAAAAGAGAATGTTAATGTTGAACTTGTAAAAAACGGATTTGCAAATGTCTATATACTTGACGACAAGAAGAACGAAGGAATTCTAAGAAAAGCTTGGGAAGAATGTATTGAAAAAAATATTGGAATCTGCGAAAAATCAACTGACAAATGCGCAGGCTGTATTGAATTAAAAAAATTAGATTATAAAAATCAAGAAGTTATTTTTTACAACAGATGTTCTTTCATTTGTGACATGAGTGGCTGGCAGATTAAAGATGAAGGAAGAAAAAAATATGCTTTTCAGAATTTTCAGATTGAACCAAAAAAGCAGGTTAGAATAATTGTAGGCAATGGAACTGACACAGATTCATCTTTGTATTGGAGCGGCGAAGATTATGTTTGGACCCGCGCAGGAGACACTTTGTTTTTGAGAGATGAAAAAGGGAAACTGGTTTTGTGGCGAAGTTACTAACAGTAGATAGGAAAGTAACTAATCATTAGATTCTTCCTCTGCAAATTCCACTAAATAATCATTTCCAATAAACCAATTATCTCCGATATTTGCACCAGACACATGCAATATTGAAAGATTTTTGACATAAACTGAACCTGTTTTCATAATTACAATTAAGAAAAAGTATTTTAAAAATTTAATTTTTTAAATTATATAATTATCCCCCACTATCAAAATACTCAATCTGGGCTCTGTAGAGCAATATAGCGAACAATTTAGCACTAATAAGAGGTTTATCCTTAATCCTTCCATAAATAGC
>CAYUGD010000001.1:20568-26534 GCA_964444275.1 Candidatus Woesearchaeota archaeon | reverse complement strand
GTTTTCTTTTTGGGTGATTTCTTCTTTTTATCAAAAATATTAAGTTCTTTCTCTTTCTTTTTTTTCTGTGTCTGTTGTTTTGTTTTTGTCGTTTCGGTTTTCTCTTCGGACTTTGTTTTTATTTTTTCTATGAGCTCGGACTTTGGAACTTCGGAAAATTTCCAATATAACTCTCCTGTGTCGGGATTTTGGAAAGGGATAGCAAAATCTTTTATTTCTTTTAGAGCAACTCTTATTGCCGGTTCTTGCTCAGAATCTTTCAAGAATTTCTTTTCTTTAAGAAGGTCAAACGCTTCCTTTTCTTTGCTTTTCAAATGATGAGAATACTTTTCAATCATATTCTCCTGTCCAGGAATAAGGTAAAGAGGGGAGTTCCCGACTTTCAGATTGCTCATTTTTATTTTTTTTTCGGAGACGAGTTCTGAAAGAAATGCCGACGTGAAAAGTATACTTGAACCAATCTCCCTCGCAATATGGACCGGGAGGCTCGGGCCGTTCCTCCTTAAGACAGAAATTATTTTTTCTTTTATTTTAGACGTATCTTGGGCAGGCATAATCAAATTAGAAATGGAAAGGTTATAAAGATTTTTGTCTTTAATGTAAATTAAGGTTTTACCCAGTTTACTTCCCAGTAGCTGACATCTCCTTCGTCATCAACAATTGCTAGGAGCAATTTCTTCCTCGTGCTGTGCGCGACGCGATTTTTTGCAGAGAACTCGTGCCAGGTGAGTTTTTTTGATTCGTGGTCTGCGAACACAATCCATTTAGCGTGTTTTTTGCCCGGCTTCGCCCCCTTTTCATAAACTCTAAAGTCGGCTCCGAATTTAAGGGCAGTTTTTACAAGATATCCTCTTTCTCTCAAATCTTTAAAGACGCGGTATTTGATTGAGAATCTCTTGTCAATTCTCTGGAATTTTTTAAAAAGCGCTTCGGACGAAATTTTCTTTTTCCTCTGAAAAATTTCTGCTTTCTTTTTCTCGACGATAAAAAGCGCTTCTGAGAGAGAATATTGAATTTTCTCGCCGACCGGCTCGCCGAAACGACTTTTTTTATACAAGGAAAACGCTTCTGCAGAATTGCTCGAAATTGTCTCGCCGGTGAGATGTAATTGAATTTTCTCCATAAACTATTCAAGAAAAACCCGTATTTAAAGTTAGCGAGGCGTTTCATAGAAATGTTTTAAAGTTATGGAAAAGATATTATACAATGAGAAAACTTAATTTCAAAAAAATAGAAAAGAAGTGGAAGAAGAAATGGGAGAAGCAAAAGATTTTCAAAGTCAAGAAAAATCTCAGAAAGAAAAAATTTTATTGCTTGGATATGTTTCCATATCCTTCTGGAGAAGGGCTGCACATGGGGCATGCTTTTGTTTACACGTTGGGAGATATTTTTGCCAGATTTAAGAGATTGCAGGGATTTAACGTTCTGTATCCTATTGGCTACGATTCTCTGGGCCTGCCTGCTGAAAATGCTGCCATAAAGGCCGGAATGCATCCTAAAGAGTACACCAAAAAATCAATCGATAATTTTATGAAACAGCAGAAAGCTATGGGGTGGAGTTACGACTGGAGCAGATCAGTTAAGACGAGTAATCCCGATTATTATAAGTGGGACCAATGGATATTTCTGAAGATGCTGGAAAAAGGTCTTGCTTACAGAAAAAAAGCGGCTGTGAACTGGTGTCCGAAATGCAAAACTGTTCTGGCGAATGAACAGGTGGTAAACGGAAAATGCTGGAGGCACGAAGATACAAGTGTAGAAATCAAGCATTTGGAACAATGGTTTTTTAAAATAACAGATTATGCTGAGGAATTGCTGGAAAAGTTGGAAGAGTTAGACTGGCCTGGGCGCGCAAAAAAAATGCAGAGGAACTGGATTGGGAGGAGTGAAGGAACTGAAATTGATTTTGAGGTTGATGGAAAAAAATGGCCAATCTTCACAACCCGGCCTGACACAATTTTTGGAGTTACATTTATGGTGATTTCTGCGCAGCACCCTAAATTAATGGAGCTTGTGACAGAAGAGAAGAAAAAAGAAGTTGAGAAATTTCTGAAAAAATTGAATTCAGTTAGTGAAAAGGAATTGGAAAAATTGGAAAAAGAAGGGGTTTTTACAGGGAGCTATGCGATTAATCCGATTAACAAGGAGGAAGTCCCTGTTTATGTTGGTAATTTTGTCGTCGCTGATTATGGTTCCGGGATGGTAATGGCTGTTCCTGCGCACGACCAAAGGGATTTTGAGTTCGCTAAGAAATACGGGATTAAAATCAAACAAGTGATTAAAGGCGGAGACGTGAAAAAAAAAGCTTACACAGGCGACGGAATTTTGGTTAATTCTGGAAGATTTAATGGGCTTGAAAGCCACAAAGCTAAATGGAACATCACACAATATTTGGAAAGTGAAGGACTTGGGAGAAAATCTGTTCAATACAAGTTAAAGGACTGGCTTGTTTCAAGGCAAAGGTATTGGGGCACTCCGATTCCGGTTGTTTATTGTGATAAATGCGGAATTGTCCTGGTGCCTGAAAAAGACTTGCCAGTTAAGCTTCCAGAGAAAGTTAAGTTTGGAAAAGGGAATCCTCTTAAGAGTGCGGAAAATTGGATAAACACGAAATGTCCGAAATGCGGAGGAAAAGCGAGAAGGGAAACAGACACAATGGATACTTTTGTAAATTCAAGTTGGTATTATTTAAGATACGCCGACCCTAGAAATGATAAAAAGATTTTCAGTAAAAGTAAGGTGGATTATTGGTGCCCGATTGACCAGTACATCGGAGGACCCGAGCATATAACAATGCACTTAATTTATGCCAGGTTTTATACTAAGTTTTTGAGAGATATCGGATTGTTGAAATTTGACGAGCCTGCTTTAAGTTATTTTACTCAGGGAATTGTTCGCGGCAAGGACGGAAACAAAATGTCAAAATCAAAAGGGAATGTTGTTGAGCCCCTAGAAACTATTGAAAAATACGGTGCAGATACTTTAAGATTGGCTCTGGTTTCTTTCGGAAGTCCGGACAGCGATAGTTCGTGGGATGAGAAAATTGTTACCGGAAGCAGAAAATTTCTTGAAAAAGTGTATAACTATTTTTCAAGATTATCTAAGGGGAAAGATACGCCCCTGATTCAGAATAAAATTAATAAATTGTCTAAAGAAGTTCAAGAGGATGTTGAGGCATTTAAGCATAATCTAGCGGTCATTAAATTAAGGAAATTTTTTGATTATATTTCAGATAAAAAAATAAGCAAGAAAACAGCGAAGAGTTTTTTGAGTATATTAAGTATTTATTGCCCTTTTATTTCAGAGGAACTTTGGAGTCAATTAGGGAATAAAAATTTTGTTTCTAATTCGAAATGGCCGAAACCTGATGAGAGCAAAATTGATGAAAAGCTTGAAAAAGAAGAAGAGATTGTGAATAATGTGATTGACGACATAAATAATATAATCAGTATAGTCAAGAACAAACGGAAAAAAATAAGCAAGATTTATCTTTACAGCGTTCCTTCAGAAAAAGAGATTTATCCTAATTACTTAAAAGAAATTGAAAAAAGGACGGGATTTCCCGTTGAGATTTATGCAGTAAATGATAAGGGAAAAAAGGACCCCCAGAATAAATCAAAAAATGTTAAGCCGGGAAAGCCGGGAATTTATCTGGAATGATTCTTTCGTTAGGTTTTTATAATTGTCTTTTTTGTTTTACTAATGGAGCAAAAAAAAGTTGGAAAGGAATTTAAGGGAGAAATAGTAAAAAATAATTTGAGACATATTTTAATCGTTTTTATAATTGTCTTTGTTCTGACCTTTTTGGCATTGAGCATTGTTCCTGAAAGATATGAAAAACTTTCGGTGTGTGGTGACGGGACATTTTACGGCACTTGCTCATTAGATAAACCTTATTATTGCGATGAAGGAGTTTTAGTTGAGAAGGCCTCTATCTGCGGCTGTCCAGATTTAGATAATTCTTCTTTTTTGAAAGAAGGAGATTTTTGTGTTTCAGAGTATTACACAAATATTAGTGATATTAATCTAAGTTATTATTTGAGTGGCCGGGAAGATGAGATTCTTTTTACGGTTTATGGCGGCGTCAACCATTATGTTTCAGAACTTCCAAGAACACTCCCTTTAGAGGAGGGGAGCATACCTTTTAGAGTTGATTTTAAGTTAAGAAGTATTGAGGATAAAGTGCAGAGAGAGGCTATTTTACCTTTAGTTAAAAGAATACAGAATCTTGCTCCTGAAAACAAAGTTGAGCAAGCAAGAATTGCTATAAGTCTTGTTCAGAATATCCCTTATGGCGCTTCAGAAAAAAATACTTTTGCCGGCGACACTAAAATTAATTACTCAAGATATCCTTATGAGGTTTTATATGAACAGAAAGGAGTTTGCAGCGGGAAATCCCAGCTCCTGACCTTTTTACTTAAAGAGATAGGTTATGGCACTGCTATCTTCTTCTTTCCAGAGGAGAACCACGAAGCTGTCGGCATTAAATGTCCTGTTGAAGAAAGTTTTTATGGCAGCGGATACTGCTTTGTTGAAACCGGCGGCCCTGCGATAATCACAGATTCTTCTATGGAATTCTCTGCCGGCGTCGCCCTTGACTCTGAGCCAGATATACTTTTAATTTCAAAAGGGATACCTCTTCCTGAAGAACTCTCGGAATACAGAGATGCTGAAACTCTTGAGGCAATCAGAGAAAGAACTTTCTTAGGGATTCTTAACTCATGGAAATTTGACGGAATTAAAGAAAAATACAATCTTTTGGATGTTTATAGTTTAGACAGCGTGGGATTTGTTCAGAATAATTCAACTAATGAGACTGCTTGATTATCCGACGACAGCTTTTATTCTTCTGACGCCGGCAGAACTGCTTTCTTCTTTTATGATTCTAAAATTGCCGAGTTCTTTTGTGTTTTTTATATGCGGGCCAGCGCAGATTTCTTTTGAAAAATTTCCAATTGTGTAAACCGAAACTTTCTTTCCATATTTTTTATCAAACACGCCTGTGGCTCCTTTTTTCTTCGCTTCTTCTGGAGGCATTTCCTCTCTTGTTACCGGAATTTCTTTTTCTATTTGTTTGTTTACTAAATCCTCAACTTTTTTGATTTCTTTATCGGATAATTTTCTTGGAAAAGAAAAATCCAAGCGCAGTCTTTTAGAGGTTATATTGCTTCCTTTTTGGGTTATGTTTTTATCTTTCAAAATTTTTCTTAATGCAGATAACAGCAAATGCGTCGCTGTGTGAAGTTTTGTCGTTTGTTTAGAATGGTCTGCTAAACCTGATTTAAACATTCCTGCCGACGCTGTTCGAGAAAGTTCCTGGTGTTTTTTGAGCTCCTCATAAAATCCTTTTTCATCTATCTCATTTCCCCAACTTTCACTTACAATTTCTTTTAAAACTTCTATTGGGATTCCATAACTTTGATAAAGAAGAAATGCATTTTTTCCAGAAATATTCTTCCCATTTTTCGCAATTTTTTTTGCTTTTCTTAACCCTTTTCCTAAAGTTTGATTAAATCTTTTTTCTTCTTTTTTCAGTTCTTTTAGAATCTTTTTTTCTTTTTTTTGTAAATGCTTGTAATCAAGATAAATTCCAAAAACAGATTTTGCAATCTTGTCTATGAAATTTTTTAGTTCCAGATTTCTTCCTTGAACCATTGCTCTTCGAATAAGTCTTCGCAAAACATAACCCTGTCCTGTGTTTGAGGGTAAAACTCCGTCAGCAATTATAAAAACAGCTGCTTTGATATGGTCTGCGATTATTCTCATTGTTCTCTGGTTCTCAGAATATTTTTGTCCGGATAATTTTTCAATTTTTTTTAATATTGATTCCCAAACTCCTGTTTGATAATTATCATCTAATCCATTTAAAACAGCGAGGGTTCTTTCGACGCCCATCCCTGTATCAACATTTTTCTGTTTTGCTTTTTTATAATTTCCTTTTGCGTCTTTTTCATATTCCATAAAAA
>CAYUGD010000001.1:0-20558 GCA_964444275.1 Candidatus Woesearchaeota archaeon | reverse complement strand
CTTTAGGGTCAAAGTCCTTTGGAGGTTTTTCTTTTGATGACCAGCAAAACATTTCTGTGTCCGGTCCGCACGGGCCTGTTTTTCCAGCAGGACCCCACCAGTTTTCTTTTTTCCTGAGGTAAGCGATTCTTTCTTTCGGAATTCCGAGGGCCCTCCAGATTTCTGCGGACTCTTTATCTTTTTTCGCGTTTTTATCTCCAACAAAAACAGAAACTGCTAATTTTTCTTTTAGGATTTTTAGAACTTTTGTGAGAAATTCAAAACTCATTTCAATTGCTTCCTTTTTCCAATAATCTCCTAAACTCCAGTTGCCTAGCATTTCGAAAAAGGTGTGGTGCGTCAAATCTCCAACCATGTCGATATCGCTTGTTCTTATACATCTTTGGACACTGCACAATCTTTTTCCTGCAGGATGTTTTTGGCCAAGAAGGTAAGGTGTCAGCGGGTGCATCCCAGCTGTCGTAAAAAGCACGGTCGGGTCGTTCTCAGGAACAAGTGACGCAGAAGGAATTATTTTATGATTCTTTGACTCAAAAAATTCTAAATATTTTTTAATTAATTCTTTTCTCTTCATAGAGTTATTAGAACTAGAAGTTTTAAAAATTGTTTGATTACTGGTGCCTGTTTTGCAATCTTTCAAGTCTTCTTTGAATTTCCTGTAACTGCCCTTCAAGACTTTTATCGCGACTCTTTTTTGCCCTCTTTTCTTCGTGCTCTTCTTCTGGCTCTCTGGTTTCTCCTTTTCTTAATATTTCAGGCACTTTTAATTTTGGTAGAATTTTTTGAAGTTTTTTCATACTTGTCTTCAGTTCTTTCATTTTTTTAGAAAGGGTCAGTTTTAACTCAAGTTCTTTAATCCTGTAAAAACCATATCCTTCAATCGTCTTTGCGACTTTTAGTAGGTTCATTTGTGAGGTAAGAATGTCTCTTTTCGCTGCGACAGCCTCGGTATTATCAAACTTTATATGTATTACGTTCTCTTTGGCCATTTTATATTTTAGAAAAAACTTCCTTGTCGACTTTTTCTATCTGCTTCTTAATTGTCTTGACTTTGTTCTCCCATGAGCCAAGTTCTTTCTCCTCTTTTTCTTTCACACTTTTTATATTTTCAAGAGTTCTCTCGATTTCATTAAGTTTCTTTTTTGTTTCGTTGAAAATTTTTAGCGCTTCCTCAAATTTATCGATTCTTATAAAAACAGGTTCTCCTGCACCGCCGGCCTCTTTCTGCATTCTGAGTTTTGATGGAGATTCCCAGCCGATTTCTTCTGTTGCAGACTTTCTTGATGGCCCTTCTCTAATTTGTTCGTCTTCCTCTTCATCTCCGGGCAAGTTTTCTTCTTTGCCAGAAACTGCTTCCTTTATTGTATCTTGGGAGAATTTTGTTCCTAAAGAACCCTGAGGATAACTTGGTAATTTGTGAATGTTTTTGTTTTCTTTACTCTCGTCTTCTAATGAAGGGAGCTCAGGGAGCTTTGGAAGTTGAGGGAGCGACGGAGCAGGAGCAGCCTCTTTTTCCACCTTCTTTTTCTTTCTTTTAAACAAGCCCATTTTAAGATTATGTTTTAATATAGATTTTCTAATATATACAAAACACACTACAGGTTTAAAAACTTTTATTTTTTATAAAAAGCAGACCGAAAGGTATTTATTTAAATAATATCTTCTTTTAAAATGTTAAAGAAATTTCTCAGGGATGCTATTAATCTTGTTGTGGGAAAACAGGCAGAAGAAATAGTTGAGCTTCTCGACACAGAGAAGTATGTTAACGAGTTCATTCTTGCGAAAAAACTTGACATAACTATTAATCAAACTAGGAACATACTTTACAAATTGTCTGACCACGGCCTTGTTTCGTCTATAAGAAAAAAGGATAAGAAAAAAGGATGGTATACTTATTTTTGGAAAATTGAGGCTCTAAAAGCACTTGAATTCGTGAAGAACAATATCATTAAAAGAATTAGTCAGTTGGAGAATCAGATAAGAAGGAGAGAGACAAACAGGTTTTATGTGTGCAAAAGATGCAATATAGAATTAAATGAGGAGAACGCGCTTCTTCATGGTTTTGTTTGCAGAGAGTGCGGCGATGTTTTGAAACTTAAGGACAACACAAAAGTCATCAGAGAAATGAAGAAGAAGAGAGGTAAACTAAAAAAAGATTTAGAGTTTATTGGAGAAGAAATAAAAAAAGAAAAAGAAAAGATTGAGAGGAAAAAAATAAAAGAACTGAAAAAAGAAGAAAGGGCAAAGAAGAGAAAGCTGAGAAGGAGGAGGAGAAAACGTAAAAAAGAAAGGATGAAGAAAAAGGGAAAGAAAAGTAAAAAGAAAACAAAAAAGTCTTCTAAAAAATCTAAAAAGAAGAAAAAGAAATCAAGAAAAAAAGTCTCAAAGAAACCGAAGAAAAAATCGGGCAAAAAGAAAACAAAGAAAAGAAAACCTAAAAGTAAATCAAAGAAAAGGAAGAGAAAGAAAGCCAAAACCAAGAAAAAGAAGAAACGGAGAAAGGCTAAAAAGAAGAAAAAGAAAAAAAGAAAAAAATAGAAATGGCAAGAACTTACAGATATTCTTCGAAGAGAAAAAATATATTTAATATGTTTAGCGTGACGCTTACGATTATTCTTATCAATATTGTCGCGTTCATTCTTTTTTCGATTCTTTTGGCGTTGGACGTTCCTGTTGATTACATTGCTATAAAACCCCTAAATATTCTTAATGGGAAATTTTTGTGGACTTTTATCACAAGCATGTTTATGCACGCTGGGTTTTTTCATCTTTTTGTAAATATGCTCTCCTTGTTTTTTATAGGTAGCCTTGTCGAGAAAATTTTGGGGAAGAAAAGATATTTTTATTTTTATATGATAGCAGGACTTGTTTCAGGGTTGTTTTTTGTTTTGTCTTCTTTAGCTTTTGCAGCTGACTTTAATACGTTTGCCGTCGGCGCTTCAGGAGCATTGTTCGGACTTGTCGGTTTTCTTGTTCTGATTACTCCAAATCTTCCTGTTTTTGTTATGTTCATCCCGATTCCGATAAAAATGAAATACGCAGGGCCGGGGATTTTGGTTGTTCTGTGGCTCATCTCTGTTGCAGGAGATATTCCTATCGGAAATACAGCACACTTTGGAGGGCTCTTGGCCGGTCTGGCTTATGGTTTATATTTGAAAAAGAAATACAAAAGAAAGACTGCCTATATCAACAGAATTTTCAGTTAAAAAATGCCAAGAAAAAGAAAAAAGAAAAAACGTAGTAAAAATGAATCAAATTTTTTTGGAGAAAATTATAAAAAAAGCTGGCGATATCTTAAGGATTCGAGAAATTTTATTTACGTTGCTGTGTCCGTTTTCCTGCTTTTTATTTTAATTGGGTTCTTTGTCCCGCCGCCTGAGATAATCGAATTAAGAATTCTTGAGCTTATCGAGGAAATGCTTCAGAAGACAGAAGGGCTGTCTCATTGGGGGCTGATAAAGTTCATTTTTTTGAATAATGTTCAGAGTGCATTTTTTGGATTATTTTTTGGAGTTGTGTTTGGGATTTTCTCGTTGATAACTGCCGTTTCAAATGGGTATCTTTTGGGTTTTGTGGCTGTGAGAGTTGTGCAGATAGACGGAGTTTTAACTTTGTGGAAACTTCTCCCTCACGGAATTTTTGAGCTTCCTGCCTTGTTTATTTCTGTCGGGCTTGGGCTGAAGTTGGGAAGTTTTATTTTAAGAAAAGAAAAATTAAAATCTCTTAAAAATTATTTTTTCAATTCTATGCGAGTTTTTATTTTTGTAATAGTTCCTTTACTGATTCTTGCTGCTCTTATAGAAGGAAGTCTTATTTTTCTTTTCAGTAATTAGATTTATATACTCTGCTCCCTAATAATTTAAAATTAAAAGGAGGTTAAAATGGCTAGTTCAGTAAAATGGTTGGTGCTTCTTGGTGGTGTCGTAGCAGTAATTGGTCAGTTTTGGGGAGCAAGTTATTACTTACCTTTAATCGGCGGAGCATTGGCTATAATCGGCGGGTTGATGAAATAACTTAACTTCTTTATTTTTATTTTAATTTAGAATTATCTATCGAATTTTAGGATAAGAATTATCTTTTTAATCTTTCAAGTCGTTTATTCCGAGGACAATCAGAAGGACAGCTATCATAGTGACGAGCCAGAAGATTCCGCCTTTAAGAAAGACCCAGGCAGAGTGTAAAAAGTTAAAGTCTTTTCCGAACAAAGTCCATGAATACGCTGAAGAAGCCCATCCTATCACAATCACGGCTGTAATCAGAATCAAACCCAGCATAAGTTCAGACCATTTATTCATATATCTCTTTAAGTTTTTTCATTTAAAAAGATTTTTGTTGTAGATTATCTGTTTTCTCGGGATGATAGATTTATAAATTCTTTATTTTTTTATTTTGTATGGATTTGACTAAGAGTTTAGCAATTCCTGTTTTCTGAATTAGCTGTGCTTGGTTCAATCTTTTTCTAGATTAAATGATTAAATAAAATGAAAAAGCAACCAAAAAAAGAAGAAATTGCAAGAGAAAATCTTTTTAAGAAAGGGGAAGAGATTTCAGGAGTTGTCATAAAAGGGTATGATTTTAACAAAGGGCTGGATTACGAGGAGATTGTGAAAAGTTTTTCTGGAGGCGGTTTTCAGGCGAGCAATTTATCAAAGGCGATAGAAATCGTCAGGGAAATGCAAAAAGATAAAGCGAAAATTTA
Organism: Candidatus Woesearchaeota archaeon; assembly: GCA_964444275.1. Lineage (GTDB taxonomy): Archaea > Nanobdellota > Nanobdellia > Pacearchaeales > GW2011-AR1 > ASMP01. The sequence goes on along the minus strand of CAYUGD010000001.1, from coordinate 15,859 downwards.
TTTTGGTTACACATCAAATATGGTTAGTTCGGGTTTGAGAGAGGTGATAAGGTGGCTTGTAGAACACAGAAAAGTTGACATTTGCGTCACGACCGGCGGCGGTGTTGAAGAGGATATTATAAAATGTCTTGGGGATTTTATTCTGGGAGATTTCAGGGCGGTCGGGGCCGAACTTAGAGAAAAAGCAATAAACAGGATAGGAAATATTTTCGTCCCGAATTCAAGATATATTAATTTTGAGGATTTTGTTATGCCTGTTCTTGAAGAGCTTTATCAGGAGCAGAAGAAAAGGGGTAAACCTCTCTTAACTTACGAAATTGTGTGGAAACTCGGAGAAAAAATTAACAATCCGGAAAGTATTTGTTACTGGGCGTGGAAAAATAGAATAAAAATACACTGCCCGACAATAATGGACGGAAGTTTGGGGGACATGGTTTATCTTTTCAAAAGCAAAAGAGAAGATTTCTGTATTGATATTTCAGAAGACACGCGCGAGTTCAACAACTCAACAATAGGTCTGGAAAAATCCGGGATAATAACAATTGGCGCAGGAGTTATCAAACATAGTATCCTTAATGCGAATATGTATCGGAACGGCGCTGATTACGCTGTTTACATAAATAATTCTGCGGAATTCGACGGGAGCGACGCAGGCGCTCTTCCTGAAGAAGCTGTTTCTTGGGGTAAGCTGACTCCAAAATGCAAAAGAGTAAAGGTATTTGGCGACGCGACAATTATCTTTCCAATTCTTGTTGCCGAAGGATTCGTGAGATAATTTTGCTAAAAGTTTATATAGATTTGGTTTTTTTAATTTGTATGACAAAGAAATCATCTCAATCTGCAGAGCAAAATAAGAAACAGAAAGTGAAGAATAAGAAAACGAAAAGCAAGAAAGATTCCAAGAAAGAAAAAAATATTACAGATATTTTAAAGGTGTTTTCTCCTGGTGCGGCAATAAGAACTGCTCTTGATGATTTGCTTCACGCAGGGATAGGTGCTTTGATTGTTTTCGAAAAAGAAGGGGTCTTGGATATTGTTGAAGGGGGTTTCAAAATTAATTCTAAGTTTACTCCTCAAAAACTTATTGAACTTGCAAAAATGGACGGCGCCATTATCGTGTCGAACGATTTGAAAAAGATTTTATATGCAAACACTCTTTTAACTCCAAGCAATAAAATTAATACAAAGGAGACAGGGACGAGACACAAGGCAGCAGAGAGAACTGCCAAACAATTTAACACGATTGTTGTTGCTGTTTCTGAGAGAAGGAAAAAGATAACAGTTTATTTTAGAGATGAGAGCCATTATCTCGAGGAGACGTCTGAAATTTTGAGGCGTGCTGCAGAAACCCTTCAAATTCTTGAGAAGCAAAAAGAAACTTTCGATGAATTAATCTCTCATCTAAATGTCCTTGAGATTACTGGTTTAACCACGATGAGCGACGTTTGTAATGTTCTGCAGACTGCTGAAATAATGAGGAGGATTTCTGAAAATGTTAAAAAATATCTTATTGAACTCGGAAAAGAAGGTGCGATTGTTAGCATGAGACTTAAAGAACTTACAAAGAGTCTTAGTAAAGAAAGAGAGAGCATAATTAGAGATTACTTCAGTTCGAACAGATTAAAGAAAGATGAGATTTTATGCAATATGAACTTTGACTTTTTGCTTGAAACGTCTAATGTTTTGAGAATGCTTTTCGACGAGTTGCACGACAAGCCAATTGCGTCAAAAGGGATGAGAATTTTAAGCAAAACGAATCTTCTCAAAAAAGACATAAAAACTCTTTTTGACAATTTGGAAACACTGGATAAAATTTTCAACGTTGACAAGGAGACCCTAAAGACTATTTTTAAAAATGAGAATTTTGTAGATTCCCTTATGGAAGAAATAAAAAATCTCAAGGAAAAAATTCTCATGGGCAAGAAGATTTAAATGTTGATTTTCTAATTTTACTTCTTGATAAAAATTTATAAGTAGGTTCTCTTTAATTTTAGTTATGCTCACAAAAAAACAAGTTAAGGAAATTAGGGAACATCTTAGTAACGCTCAGAACCCGGTTTTCTTTTTTGATAATGACCAGGACGGGCTGTGCTCTTTTCTTTTGTTAAGGAGGTATCTTGGCAGAGGGAAAGGGGTTCCGATAAAATCTTTTCCAGACTTGAATGCAAAATTTTTCAGGAGAGTCCACGAGTTTAAGTCAGATTATATTTTTATTTTAGATAAACCTGTTGTTTCTGAGGGTTTTTTTGCCGAGGCTGAAAAATATAATTTACCTGTTGTGTGGATAGATCATCATCTTGTGGACGTCAAAAAAATCCCTGCTTTTGTGAATTATTATAACCCTTTGTTTAACAGAACAAAAAAAGAGGAGCCTGTGATAGCTTTGTGCTATCAGATAACAGAAAAAAAAGAGGATTTGTGGATTGCTGTGGTTGGTTGCATTTCTGATAAATTTGTTCCAAAGTTTTATGGTGAGTTTGAAAAGAAATACCCTGACCTGGTTACCAAAACAAATCAGAAGAAAAATGCAATGGATATTTACTACAAGTCTCGGATAGGAAAGGTTGCAAAAATTATTGGAGCAGGTCTTAAAGATAGAACAACAAATGTTATGAACATGATAAGATTTTTGATTAAAGCAAGAAACCCTTACGAAGTCCTTGAAGAAAACAGCAAGAACCGCACTTTGCATCACAGATTTGGAAAGATAGAATCAAAATATAGAAAACTTTTCACAAAAGCAGTTTCGATTGCAGAGAAGAAAAAAAAGATGCTTTTCTTTCAGTATGGAGGTGATTTGAGCATTTCTGCTGACCTGGCGAATGAATTGAGTTATACTTTTCCCGAAAAAATAATCGTTGTTGTTTATATAAAAGGCGTGAAAGCGAATATTTCAATGCGAGGCAAAAAGTCGAGAAAGATTTTTCTGGAAGCGATTGAGGATATTAAAGACGCACGAGGCGGCGGACATGAAGAAGCTATTGGCGGACAGATAAATGTTGATGATATTGAAAAATTCAGAGAAAATCTTGAAAAAGTTTTGAAATCAAATAAAAGATAATGAATTATTCACTTGAAAATAGGTATTGAAAACAGAAATATATAAAAACCGGTTTTTCTTAATGAGGATATGAGTGAGAAATTAGGGAAAGGATTTGAATGGCATATGAACCCAGTTGTGGGGAGATGTTCTCTAGTTTTCACAATAATTAAAACTTACTCAATTTAATCCAGGTCTCTTTCGGGCTTGAATTGAATTGGGGTTTTCTATATCAATTTGAGCTCTGGAAGCGATTTCTGGTAATTGGGTCTTGAGAAAATGAAAACCTTGCTGGAAACAAAAGAAGAAAACGACAAAGAGTTTCTTGAGAAAGAACTCAATGAGTTGATGGAAGTTACTTTCAAGATGGAGTATGAATTAGAGATTGCACTTCAAGAAGCCAAGTCAAAAGAATAATTGAAATCAGTCTGATACTTGTCAGGCTACTAGTAGTTCTTAAAGTAAATTAGTAGCTTTTTCCTATGTAAACCCAGTAATCTGCCTGCTCTCCTGAGACGATGCATTTCTTTCCTTTGATTTCTGGCTGGCTCGTCGGTCTGCAGAGTGTTTTTGCTCCCTTTGTTTTGTCTTTCAAAATGTCTTCAGCCTCTCTGGAATTTTTTAGAGGGACAAGGACAACTTTCTTCTGCCTTATTTTTTTCACTGCGTCCTGAAGACTTTCTGCTTTGGAGAGATTTCTCTGAAGGAGTTCATTTGCTTTTTTAAAAAGTTCTTTCTGAATGTTTTCAAGTTCTGTTTCTATCTTCTTTCTTAAATCTTTGTTCTTCACTTTGATTTTTTTCTGGTTGTCCCTTCTGACAATTACGACTTGGTTTTTCTTTAGGTCGTTTGGTCCTATCTCAATTCTTAAAGGAATGCCTCTTAATTCCCATTCGTTGAATTTGTAGCCAGGAGTTACTTCGAGTCTTTCGTCCAGAACTGGGTTGTACTTGGAAAGTTTCTTTGAAATCTCTTTTGCTTTTTTTAAAATTTTTTCATTTTTTTCAAATTTTATCGGGACAATCACGATTTTGTTTGGAGCGAGTTTTGGTGGGATTATTAGGCCGCGGTCGTCTGAGTGAATCGCGAACATTGTCCCGAGCATTCTTGTTGAAATTGCGTGGGTGTTTTGATAAGCGTATTCTTCTTTTTCCTCTTTTGTTTTGAATTTTATGTCATAAGCTTTTGCGAAATTTTGGCCGTCGTAGTGAAAGCATGTTCCTTCTATCACTTTTCCGTTTGGAAGATAATGGTGCATCTTTTCAGAGAAAACTGCTCCGGCGAATTTTTCCTTATCCGTTTTTCTTCCATAAAATCCCGGAAGAGCCATTAAATTTTCTGTTATTTTGTTGTAAGCTTTCATAACTTTTTTTCCGTGTTTGATTGCTTCTTTTTCCGATGAGAAAACCGAGTGGAGTTCATTCCATAAAAATTCTCTTGTTCTGAGAAACAGAATCGGGTGCTTGAATTCCCATCTCACAACATTATTCCACTGATTGTATAATAGGGGGAGGTCTCTCCAGCTTCTTATCCATTTTGAGTAAAGGTCATACATTATTGATTCTGAAGTCGGGCGGACGGCAAGCCGCTCTCCTAATTTTGTGTTTCCTCCGTGTGTCACCCATGCAACTTCTGGCGCGAACCCTTCAACATGCTCTTCTTCTTTCGACAAAAGTGATTCAGGAATGAATAAAGGAAAATAAACATTTTGTACTCCAATCTTTTTGAACTCTTTATTTGTTTCTTCCCTAATTTTTTCCCAGATAGCCCAAGCAGTTGGCTTGAACACCATGCATCCTGAAACAGAAGTGTAATCTGCCAGGTCGGCCTTAAGTATAATCTGCTGAAACCATTCTGAGAAATTCTCTGATTTTTTTGCTGTCAGGCCTGCCTGCTTTCCTGTTTTTTTTGATTTCTTTTTTTGCATTTTAATTTATCAGCGTGATATTTAATTCTTCCTCTGAGATTTCATTGATTGTGTCTTTTATAAAATTTGATTCAAGCGCGAATCCTAGCCCCTCCGCACCGCCGATTTTGAAGTTTACAATTCCGATTACTTTTCCTTCTTTGTTAAGTAGCGGACCGCCGGAGTTTCCAGGATTTATCGCAGCGTCTATTTGGACATATGCTTCAATTCCGTTTGGCCCTTCTCTGTGAATCTGCGAGACAGAGCCGCTTGTTGCCGAGAACTGCAAGCCGTAAGGATTTCCTATTGCAATTACTTTTTCCCCTACCTGAGTTTTATTAGAATCTCCTAACTCTAATTTCTTAAAATTCCTGTCAATTTTCAACAAAGCTAAATCCATAAAAGCGTCTGTTCCTAACAAAGCAACCTGATATGGGCCTCTTTCGTCAGACGTATAAATTCCTGCCTTGGTTGCGTCTTCTATCACATGATGGTTTGTGACAACATATCCGTCTTCGCCGACCACAAATCCTGTTCCCTGGCCGGTGTCTGTTGAGACGATGACCACAGAATCAACAGCGTCTGAATAAATTCCTGAAAAATCCTCGCCGACCGATGCTTTTAACAAACTCAATTGTTGCTGGTTTTCTTCAAGATTTGTTTGCGTATCTGCGAGACTTTCTGACAAAAGATTTATCTGGCTCTGGATGTTTGTCTGCAGTTCTGAGAGTTTATTATTTAATTCTTCGTATTGCTGATTCTGCTGCATGTAAAAAACATAAAGAAAAAAACCCGAAGCGACCATAAAAATGACAATCAAAGAGCTGAAACTTCCGATGAAAATTTTGTGATGTCTCTTGAGCGGCATGATATAAATTACTTTTTTACGTTTATTAATTTATTTAATATCCTAACATATAAAAAGCTAACTTATTTTTTATCTTGGGGTCTGTAGTTCAATGGATAGAATGACGGGTTTCGGCGAGGGAGTTTGCGAGAGACATTTTGTCTTATAACGCGAGCGACTTCGGAAAACCCCGTTGATCCAGGTTCGAGTCCTGGCAGACCCATATAAATGAAAACGAAGAAGAGGAAGTCAAGAAGGAAGTTTTTTTCGACAGCGTTCACACTTGCAGGAACAATCATCGGAGCAGGAATTCTCGGACTTCCTTATGTCTTTGCGCAGGCGGGCTTTTTTATAGGGTTATTCTGGCTTGTTTTTCTCGGGCTTGTGATGATTTTAATAAATCTGTATTTAGGGGAGATTACTCTCAGGACAAAACAGCCACACCAGCTGCCAGGATATTCATCAAAATATCTCGGGAAATGGGGCAAAAGAATTATGTCGGTTGCGATTGTTTTCGGAATTTATTCTGCTTTGGTTGCATATATAATCGGCGGCGGCGAGAGTCTTTCAAAACTTTTTTTTGGAAATTTTGAATATTCGTTATTTTTGGGAATTGCTTTCTGGATTTTAATGACCTTTTTTTTGAACAGAGGTAGCGTAAGGCGTCTGAGAAATTTTGAATTCTGGGGCGTGATTTCTGTGATAATCATAACCTTCTTTGTGTCCTTTTTCCTTTTGCCAGGTGTGCAGATGCAAAATATCACTTCTATGAACTCTCTTGGAATTTTTAATGTGTTTGTTCCTTTTGGTGTTGTGCTTTTTGCTTTGCTTGGTTTTGATTCTGTTCCTGAGATGAGGCGTGAGCTTGGCGAAGAAAAGAAAATGCTCAAAAAAGCAATTCTCTTGGGAGTTTTGATTCCGGTTGTTTTGTATCTCCTGTTTAGTTTTGTTTTTGTGGGAGTCCTCGGAGAAAGCGCCGCAGAAGTCGCGACTCTTTCTTTTTCAGGTTCTTTTGGAAAGTTTTTATTCTTATTAGGAATTTTCACAATGGCGACGAGCTTTTTTGTTCTTAGTTTTGCTTTGAGGGACTATTTTATTTTTGATTTGAGGAATAGAAAAATCTCATTTTTTTACGTTTCTGTCGCCCCTTTGATTTTATATCTTTTGATAAGTTTTTTTGGTTTGGCCGGGTTTGTAAAAGTTTTAGGAATCGGCGGCGCGATTTCTGGGGGGGTTACAGGGATACTCATCTTAGTAACAAATGTTGCTTCAAAAAAGAAAGGAGACAGAAAGCCCGAATATTCGATTCCTATCAATTGGTGGGTAATTGGATTTCTGAGTCTGCTCTTTTTGCTGGGGATTGTGCTTGAGTTGACATAATCTTAATTAAAGTTTCTTTACAAAAACCTTTTAACTTCCTTTTCTTTCTTTTAATCATGGAGAAGACAAACGCCAAGCCAGGAGACCTGGTTGAGGTTCATCTTAGTAAAGTAATTTATGAAGGAATTCTTTTAGAGAGCCCTAAAACAGAAAAAGGGATTGTTCTCTTGAAACTCGGGACAGGTTATAATATTGGCTTTAAGAGGAAAGATGTTTTGGAGATTAAGGTTTTGGAGAAATTTAAGAAAAAAACTAAAGAAACTGAAATAAAAAGGTCTTCGGACAAGCCAAACATTGCGATGATTGTTACGGGCGGGACAATTGCTTCGCGTCTTGATTCAAGGACCGGCGGTGTCTCTCCTCTGACAGAGCCCTCTGAACTTTTCGAATTTTATCCTGAATTGTTTGAGAGAACCAATGTTGTGAAAGTTGAAGTGCCTTTTATGAAAGCGTCAGAGGACATGGATTTTAAAGATTGGAAGAAAATCGCGCGAGTTGCTAAAAAGTTTTTGAATGATTCAAACATCAAAGGAATTATAATCACGCACGGAACAGACACCTTGCATTATACTTCTGCTGCTTTGAGTTTTTTTCTGAGAGATTTGAACAAGCCGGTTGTTTTGACTTACAGCCAGAGGAGCATAGACAGGGCGAGCAGCGACGCTAATTTGAATCTCCAGTGTGCTGCACTTGCCGCAATATCTGACATGGCGGAGGTTATGCTGGTCGGACACGGAACAATAAATGATGATTACTGCTTGGCTATGCCTGGGGCAAAAGTCAGAAAAATGCACACCTCAAGACGCGACGCATTTAAAGTCATAAACGGAAAACCTTTTGCAAAAATCTGTCCTGATAAAATTGAGAGAATTTCTGAATGGAATTTAAGAAATAAAAACAAAGTAAAACTTGACGCAAAATTCGAAGAAAAAGTTGCTCTTGTTAAAGTCTTTCCAGGTCAGGACCCTAAAATACTTGATTATTATGTGAAGAACAAATACAAAGGGATTGTCCTTGAAGTTACTGGCTTGGGGCATATTCCTGCAAAAGGAGCGAGAAAGTCCTGGAAGAGAAAAATCAGAGAAGTTCAGAAAAAAGGGATTGTTGTATGCGCTGCTGCCCAGACAATAAACGGAAGACTTGACCCTTTGGTTTATTCAAACGGCCGCGAACTTTTGGAAGCAGGAGTTATTTTTCTCGAAGACATGCTTGCAGAAACAGCTTTTGTAAAACTCGGTTGGGTTCTGGGACACAAAAACTGGAACGTAAAAGAAAAAATGATGGAGAATATTTCTGGCGAAATAAATGACAGATTGGAGAAATAATTATTTTTTCTTTTTTCTTCGCCTTCTTAATAAAAGATTTTTTATTTCTCTGATTTCTTTTTCAGATTTCCGGTTCACGGCGTAATCATAATCTGCTTTTGCTCTGTCTTTCTGTGCTTGTCTGTTCTGACTCATAAGAATTACTGGAGCCTGGATTGCCGCTAGACATGAAAGACATAAATTTAAAATAATAAATGGCCAGGGGTCCCATTTTCCAATATACGCTTTTATGTTTAAAAAAATCCAGAGGCCTATAAATATAAACAGCATAATTATAAAAGTCCAGCTACCAGCCCATTTTGTTAATCCATCTGCTGCTTTTTGCCCGAATGTTCTCGGAACTTTAACTAATGGATTTTTACTCTTTTTTCTTCTTTCTTTTTTCATATGTTTAATTAATTTTTTTCAGGTTATAAATGTTTTCAGATTCCGCAAAGTTTTCTTGAGATTAGTTGCGACTTACAAGGAGTTACAAATAGGAAGGTTTTTAAATTAGAATCTGCTAATAAATTTATGGGATGTTTAGAAAAGATTTTTTCCAAAGAAAATCTAAAGAAATACTCTAAGGCATGTTTGGACTTAGCTGTAGAAATTCCTGATTCAAGAAAAAATTGGAAGCATAGGAATTTTGATACGTTAATTATTCCTAGTAGAGGAGCATTTCCATTTTTTCTGGGGATGGTTTATTCACTTAATAAATTAAAAAAGTTTGGCGGCGTGCACGAAGAGTTTTATCAAAATCTCGGAGCTCAAAATATGATTAATAGTCTATTACCCAAAAATTTAGAACTTAAAGGAGGTGTTAATGGAAAGGGTATAAGAACATTGTTAATTCCTTTTACCGCGGATTTAAATATTTCAAAAATTTTTCCTGATAAGGATAATGATGAATTAATCTACAAAACCAGAAGATACTGGGCAAATGTAACAAAGTCATTCTACTTAAAACCAAGTGAAAGAGAAAAGGACCCTTATTTTAAATCCTTTATGGATCTTATCTTGAGAGACATTGAGGGAAGAGAAGAACTAGCAAGAAAATATGAGAATTTTCCAAAAGCAAAAGGGTTTTCAATGATAGATACAGTTATTTCTGGAAGGGCCTCTAATCATATCTTAAAATCATTTGATGAGTTGATTGATGATCCAAATTTAATTCCGAGTGCTTCCCTAATTATTGATGAAGATGGACAGAAGTTAAAACCAGAATACTCACAATATTTGCATTCTAAGGAATCGGAAGGGCTTGTTGATATGTATAAAATTCCAAGAATAGTTTCAGAGGATAAAGGTGCTTCATTTCTTGGTGTGGCTGCAGTAGTTTATCCTTCTGTTATGAAAGAATCATTAGATTTTAAATATGATGACAAAGAATTTTTCATAGGCGCAGGAAACTGGCATAAAAGTTCTGATTTAGAAGGAGGTTATTTTGAGAATTTTAAATCCTTTATGGATATGGTTTACAAAGGGATTGATTGGTCTTTTGAAAAAAATTATGTAAGTAATGGAAGGAGTGATTTTTATGAAACTAATTTTGAAGAGAGCAGAGAATCTTTTTTAAAGAGAGAGAATAAATTAAAAGCTTTATCACAAAAATCAGAAAATATTTGCGCTTTAAATCCGACAAGTAATTATTCATATGGCCATTGTTATGAAACAAGGTCCCGTGTGTTGCACGCTCCTTTCACAGAAGAATCAGAAGAGAGAGCTCTCTATAAGATGTTGTCTTTACCAAATGTAAAACATGTTAACAATAAAAAGAATAAAAGGTAAAAAGAAAAATACTTGAAGAATTATTCGCCTAAACAAAATTTAATAAACTCTTTTTTCTTTTCTGCGTTATGAAGAATTCGAAGACTGATTATGAAAAATTGGATTTAATGTCTGGTTTGGAAATTCATCAGCAGTTGGACGCCGGAGGGAAAAAATTGTTCTGTGATTGTCCTTCTGTTTTGAGATATGACGAGCCGGAATTTGTTGTTAAAAGGAAACTTCATGCTGTTGCTGGCGAGGAAGGAGGGGTTGACGTGGCTGCAGCGCACGAAGTGGAAGAAGATAGAGAATTTATTTATCAAGGTTATGCTACGACCTGTCTTGTTGAGCTCGATGAGGAACCGCCGCATGAAATAAATAAGGAAGCCTTGAAAATTGCTCTGCAGATTGCTCTTTTGTTTAATATGAAAATCATTCCTATCTCACAGATTATGAGAAAGACGGTCGTTGACGGGAGCAATACGAGCGGGTTCCAGAGAACTGTTCTAATTGCGCGTGATGGCTTTGTTGAACTTTCTTTTGGCCGGGTTGGAATAAAAGAATTGTATTTGGAGGAAGATGCGGCGAGAATAATTGAGAGAGGAGATAAAAAAACAATTTTTAGATTAGATAGGCTGGGGATTCCTTTGGTAGAGATTACGACTTCTCCAGACCTTAGAACGCCGGAACAGATTAAGGAAACAGCATTGAAAATTGGAGAGATTCTGAGAAGTGTTAATGTTAAAAGAGGGTTGGGGACCATAAGGCAGGATTTGAACATTTCTGTTGGAGAGCACCCGAGAGTTGAGATTAAAGGATTTCAGAATCCAAAGACGATGATTAAAGTTATCGAGATTGAGGCAAAAAGACAGAAAAAAATAGGCAAGAAAGGAAAGTCTGAAGTTAGAAAAGTTCTTCCTGACGGAGCTACAAAGTTTTTAAGACCCATGCCCGGCGCCGCACGAATGTATCCTGAAACGGATTTGCCTATATTAAGAATTCCGAGAAAATTAATTGATAAAACCAAGAAGACGCTGCCCAGGTTGAAAAAAGAGATTGAAGAAGAACTGAAAAAAGAGGGATTGAATAAAGAGATGATTAAATTGTTGTTCAAAAGAAAAAAGCTGGAGGAGTTTAAAGAACTTTCAGCTATAATTGATAATCCTAAATTTGTTGCGAAGCTTTTGATTCTTTTTCCAAAAGAAATTGCGACGCGCGAGAAAAAATCTCTGAAAAGCATAGAGAAAATTTTAAACAAAGATGTTCTGGGGCAGGTTCTTGAAGCTTTTAAAAAAGGAAAATTCTCTGAATCAAAAGCCAAGATTGTATTAAAAAGAATTGTCAGAGGCGAGAGTCCTAAAAAAATCATTAAAGATATAAAAGCTAAAAGAGTTGAACCTCATAAAGTTGAAGAAAAAATACTCAAAATTATCAAAGAAAAACCAGGGCTTTCTCATAAAGCTTATATGGGGCTTGTGATGAAAGAATTCAAAGGAAAAGTTTCTGGAAAAGACGTTTCAGAAATCATAAAAAAATTTATAGGATAAATCTTTAGGTTGTTTGAAATGAATTCAAAAATATTAAAAAGTATGTTGAGTAAAATCTAATATGAAAAGGTCTTATGTTTCAGAATTAAAAAGAGGACAGGATGTTTTGCTTAAAGGATGGGTTCACGAGATTCGCGAGTTAGCAAAACTGAAATTTCTTCTTCTAAGAGATTCCTCAGGAATTGTTCAGTGTGTTATCAAAGACAAAAAAAATTTTGTTCCAGGACTGACTCTTGAAAGTGTTGTTGAAATTAATGGGAAAGTTAAATCTGCAAAAGTTAAATCAGAAATTGCGAGAAATGATATTGAAATTGAGGTTTCTGCTATTAAGATTCTTAGTAAAGCAGAGGAGATTCCTATTCATGTTAATGAAAAAACAACAATTACTGATTTAAGCAAGAGATTGGATAATCGTTCACTTGATTTGAGAAAACCAAAAGTTAATGCTATTTTTAGAATTCAGTCTGCATTGGTTGAAGGAATGAAAGATTATCTTGACAGAAAGGGATTTGTTCAGGTTTTTACTCCTTGTCTTATGGGCGTGGCCTCGGAGTCTGGTTCAGAAGTTTTTGAGGTAAAGTATTTTAACAAAAAAGCATTTCTTCGGCAGGACCCGCAATTGCACAGACAACTTACAATTATTGGAGGAGTTGAGAAATTGTATGATATTGGCCCGAGCTGGCGTGCGGAGAAAAGCCATACAGCCAAACACATATGCGAGCACAGGACATGCGCAGTTGAACTTGCTTTCATAAAAGATGAAAAAGAGGTTATGAAGATTGAGGAGGAGATGGTTGTATCTGCAATAAAAAATGTAATTAAGGATTGCGAAGATAAGTTGAGTTTGCTCGGAATTAAATTAAAAGTTCCTAAAACTCCTTTCCCTGAATTAAAATTCCCAGAGGTTTATGACATCCTGAAAAAGAAAGGAGAAAATATTGTCGGCGAAGATTTGGATTCAGAGGCGGAGAAAATTTTGTGGCAATATGTCCAGAAAAAATATCCTGGCGCAGAATTTTATTTTATTAATAAATTTCCTTTTAAGATAAAACCTTTTTATGTTTATTGTGAGAGGGGAGAAAGATATGCCCGCAGCGTGGATTTGTATTACAAAGGTATCGAAATGTCGTCGGGCGGACAGAGAGAGCACAGATATGACAAACTCCTAGAAAATATTAAGAAAAAGGGAATGTCTCTAAAATCTGTTGAGTGGTTTGTTAAATTTTTCAAATACGGCGCTCCGCCTCACGGCGGTTTTGCGATAGGCATAGAAAGATTGACACAGGTTTTGTTGGATTTGCAGAACATAAGAGAAGCTGTATTGTTCCCAAGGGATACTGAGAGGCTGGAGCCTTAAAATGACGAAATTCATATCAATAAAAGAGGCAATGAAGAAAGGCAAGGGCAAGGTAGCTGTGCGCGGCTGGGTTTATCGTGAAAGAGGGAGCAATGAATTCAAGTTTATCATTTTGAGAGACAGCAGCGACATAATTCAGTGCGTTCTTAAGCGGGAGAAATTTTCAAAGCAGTGGGATGAGATTGATAAAATCAAGGTTGAGAGTTCTGTTGAAGTGGAGGGAGTAATAAAGAAAGATAAGAGAGCGCCGACAGGTTTTGAGGTTCAGGTTTCAAAAATAAACATAATCCAGATTGCAGAGGATTTTCCAATTAACAAAGATTTGAATGAAGAGTTGCTTGGGGACAGAAGGCATTTGTGGCTGCGTTCGCGGAAGATGAATGCAATACTGAAAATTCGCAGCACAGTTATCGGGGCTCTGCATGAGTATTTCAGAAAAAAAGGATTTTATGAGTTTCAGTCTCCTGTTTTGATTTCAGGCGGAGCAGAAGAAGGGCCTAGTCTGTTTGAAATTGATTATTTCGGGAAAAAAATGTATCTCACTCAGACTTGGCAGTTTTGTGCAGAGGCCGCGATTTATTCGTTAGAAAAAATTTATTGTATTGCCCCAAGTTTTAGGGCTGAGAAATCAAAAACCTCCCGCCATCTGACAGAGTTTTGGCATACAGAAATAGAGGTTGCTTGGGCAAATCTCGACGAATTAATGAATTATGCTGAAGAAATGATTAAATATGTTGTAAAAAAAGTTCTCGAAAAAAACGAAGAGGAATTAGGGATTTTGGAGAGGGATGTTGGAAAATTAAAGCCCACACTGAAAAGGAGATTTCCCAGAATCACTTATGACAAGGCCCTGAAAATTCTTAAAGAAAAGAAAAAAATGAAAATGAAATGGGGCAAGGACTTGAGGACGATTGAAGAGGAAAAATTGATGGAGTTATATGATACCCCTGTTTTTGTGACGCATTATCCAAAATCTGTGATGGCTTTTTACAAACCGCGGGATTCTAAAAATCCAAAAGTCGCGAGATGCTTTGATATGCTGGCTCCTGAAGCAAACGGAGAGTTGATTGGGGGGAGCGAGAGGGAGACAGATGTGGAAGAAATCAAAAAATCACTTAAAGCAAAAGGCGAGAAACTTGAGGATTATAAATATTATCTTGATATTAACAAGTATGGTGCTGTTCCTCACGGCGGTTACGGGCTTGGGACAGAAAGACTGGTTAAATGGATTTGCGGTTTGCCGACGATAAAAGACGCAATCGCTTTTCCGAGAACTGTCACAAGAACAGAGCCCTGATTGTTCTCACTCTAAAATCTTAGAAACCTTTAAAAACACTAGAGATACCTCTCTTTATTCTAAAAAATTGGTTCAAACCATGGACGAAGAATTTAATGAAGACTTTGAAGATGAGGACGAGGACTCTGACGAAGATTTAGATGACGAAGATGAGGACGAGGACTCTGAAGAGGATTGATAGATAAAATCCTTTATTTTTCTTTTCATTTCTTTTTTATTTATTAAATTTTTATCTCAGAAATTCCAGAAATTTTAAAAATGCTGAATAATATGCTCTTTTATTCTAAACAAACTTTATTCAAATGGAAGACGAACAAAAGAACGAAGAAATGGAAAAGAGCCGAGAAAATGAAGCGCCTGAACAAGTAGCTAATGAAAGCAGCGGAAGTGAGGAAAAGCCAGAGGAAACAAAAGAAGAACCTGAGACAAGCGAACAAGATTCAACTGGTGGAAGTGATGGAAATGAAAGCCCAGAAGCAAGCGCGGAAAATACGGAAAAAGGCTCTAACGAAGATAGTGAATAAGTTATCTTTAATTTTTATTTTTTCTTTTATTTTTTAATTAGTTTTTTAAACTTGATTTTGTTAAGTGATTTATGAAAATATTAGTTATTGGTGACCCTCACGGGGATTTGAAAAAGATTAGAGACATTCCGACTGAAGAGATTGATTTGGTCTTGATGACTGGAGACTTGGGGAAAGCGGAATTTGCAAGAAAGGTTTATTTTGAAAGTCTGAAGAGAGAATATGAAGGTCTGCCGGAAATAGAGTACGACCTAAAAACTTCCAAAGAAGTTCACGAGGAAATTCACGATTCAACTATAAAAATTGTAAAACATTTTTGCAGGAAAACCCCTACTTACTCGATTTTAGGAAATGTGGGAATAAACATGATAAAAGATTCTGAGGTCAGAAAAGAGGAGAAAGAGTATGGGGTTAAACTACCTTATCTTAGAAAAAATCTAAAGAAGTTGAAAAATTTTTACTTAGTCAGGAATAAGGTCAGAAATATAAAAGGATTGAGAATTGGTTTTTTAGAGTATTTTGAAGATATTTGTTGGTACAAAGAATTCAAAGAGGGAAATGAGGAGAAAATTAAAGAAGTGAAAAGACAAACAAAAAAGGCAAAAAGAATCTTAGGAAATTTTGGAAAGGTAGATATTCTGGTTTGTCATCAGCCGCCTTATGGTTATTTAGACAGAGTCTCTTCAAAATATGGCCCCCCCAAGCACTGGGTAGGAAAACATGCTGGGAGCAAGATTGTTCTGAATTACATTAAAAAACACCATCCAAAATATGTTTTTTGTGGTCATATTCACGAGGGAAAAGGAAAAGCAAGAATAGGAAACACAGAAATTTATAATGTTGGTTGTTGCGGGGACTATCTTGTCTTAGACACAGAGAAAAACAAA